>PWGF01000324.1 GCA_003554375.1 Spirochaetaceae bacterium | reverse complement strand
GGCTTCGCCCGCCAATCGCCAAGGTTCGCAAGGCCCGGCGCTCCGGTATCCCAATACGGAATCCCGTCCCGGGCGGTATTCTCCAAGTAGAAGTCCGCCGCCGCGCATGCTACCTCCAGAAAACGCCGCCGCGCCGCCTTCAACGTCGGAAGCGCCTCGGTCCCCTCGTACTCGGCATCCGAGATCGTCTCCAAGTACTCCAGCTGTTCCGGATAGCCGCACATGACCCAGCTGTGCCCCCGGGTCCAGGTCGTGAACGGGCTGTACCCTTGCTGCGTGGAGGGGGCGCGGTAGCTCCCGCTTACCACGTTGAAGAGCGACTCGTGAGCCACGCGGCCCCGGACGTCGTAGCTGTCCCGTCCTTCGCCAAAGTACACGTTGTAGCGCGCCGTCGTTTCCGCGTGCGCAATCGCCCGCGCCAGAAGCGAGATGCGCGCATCCTGCTCTCCCATGAGATGTGCCTGCAGTCTGTGGCCGACGGAGAGCGAGCGCATCGAGCGAATCGTATCCGCAAAAAGCGAGTGCGCACCGTTGAACGACGGCACATAGCCCAACCCGCCGGGAAGCTCAGTGAAGCGCGCCGCCTGGACCGCCCCCGATACCCTGAGCGCCAAGCGGTAAAACTCCGCCTCCCATTCGTCCGACGGCAGGCGCCCTTCACGCATCAATCGCAACAGGTTGCCGTAGGTCGAGACGTTGTTGAACCCGTGGTCGTGCACCCCCGTGTGCGTAAGGTGCGGATACATAAAGCGGACCGTTGAGCTCCGGCCATACTCCAACATCTCCGTGTCGTCGGTCGCGTCGAAGAGATAGAGCGCGTTGCCGAACTGGAACCCCTGCGTCCATTCAGTCCACCCTCGCGCCGTATACTCCCCGCGCATCGTGAACACCGGCGCGCCCCGGTCAGGGCTCCACGCCTTTCGCAAGTTCGACGTCGAGCGTGCCGCCACCTCAAAAACATCGTCCAGCGCTTTCCGTAGATCCGCCGGCTTGATCCTCTCGTCTATTTCCATCTTAGAGCCTCGAAATATGGAATCCGCCGTCACAGTCAACGACTGCCCCCGTGCAGTACGCGAAGTCACCGCGCGCAACCGCGCCCACAACCCGCGCAACGTCCCCCGGCTGCCCCCACCGCCGCTGGGGAACCAACCCGTCGGCGATCAGCGCGTCGTACTTCTGCTTCACCCCGGCAGTCATGTCCGTCTCGGTTATCCCGGGCCGCACCTCCACCACCGGAATCCCGGCATCCGCCAGCCGTACCGCCCAAAGCTTCGTCGCCATCGCCATCCCCGCCTTGCTCACGCAGTACTCACCCCGGTTGAGCGAAACGGTCTCAGCCGAAAGAGACGAGATAAAGACCACCGCCCGTGACCGCGCGCGCTCCGCCCCCGAAGCCGCCGACGCATCCGAAGCCGCTTCACGCTCGTTATCTCCGTCCCACCGCGCACTCTCTCCGTCAGAACCGTGCACGCCGAGCCACCGGCGGGCGAACTCTTGCGTCAAAAAGTACGGCCCGGTCAGATTGACCGCGAGCACCTCCTCGAAACTCTCCCGGGTTGCGTGGAGAATATCCTCCCGCACGCGCGGCGCGCGTCCGGCGTTGTTCACCAAGAGATCGATCTCCCCGAGCTCCTGCTCCGCGGCATCTGCCAGCGCGCGACAGGCCTCCGGCGCTCCCAGGTCTCCCTGGATTGCCACCGCCCCGGGCGCCCCGGCCTCTCGACAGGCGGCAACGGTCTCTTCCGCGGCGTCCCCGTTGCTGTTGTAGTTGACCGCCACCGACACTCCCATCGAAGCCAACTCCACGCTGATAGCTCTCCCGATTCCCCGGCTTCCCCCGGTCACCAGCGCGCTCCGGGCACGCCGCACCGCCTCACGCTCTTCTCCCGCGTGCGAGCTTCCCGCCGTCATCAGCACCTCCCTGTTGTTGCATGCAACAACTGCCTTCAGCCTCGCACGCCATTCCCGTCCTGTCAATCGCGGCTCCGCACGTACCCGCCCGCGCCCACTTCCTCCTCTTTCCGGCCGTGAGGCACGGATTGTTGTTCGCTCTCCCCCAATCCACCCTCCAGATTCCCCTCAGAATCTGGGCGTGCCCCCGCGCCAAGCCGCACCTCTCCCGGTCTCGTCCACCCCCCACGCACGCCGCGTGGCCCCCTCGCCCCCGGCGGCTTGCCCCGGGGTCAGGCCGTCCGGGGGTTCCGTCCCGCCGCGCGCCGAACCCCCTCCGCCCGCTCCGCCCCTCTCGCCCCGGCGATGCCGCCCCCGCGCACCGCGGCGCGCACCGGGACCGCCGCGCCGGGCCGTCCGGCCGCCGGCGGGGCACTCCGTCTGAAAGCCTCTCCGCTGCCACCCCTCCGAAGCTCGCGACGTCCCCCCAGATCCGGACGCCCCGGCGGGCGCCCCTCCCGTCCTTCACGCTCCGGAATGCGCACCGGGCAGCGTGGCCGCCCTCCGAGCTCCGTTGGTTAATCGCTTCCTCCGTCACGCTCCCTGGGAGCCGTTTTGCGGACAATTGACAGAACCGCGCACGCTGACGGATGATGAACGCGCCCGGCGCGCTCGGCACGGTTAGAAGCGCGCCGCGCAGGCATGGCGATTCGGCCGGAAGACGGGCTCATCAACAGGCCCGGCCCAATAAGCTGTCCTCCGGCCGAGCTGCTATCCACGTGGAGCATGTTGGAGTATGGCCAGATGAAGGATAAGAAAACCGCTGCCCGAGGCATCTTCGGCTCTCGCGCAAAGGCGCTGGAGCTCAGCATCGACCGGTACGTGAGCTTGGTCGAGCAAGCAGCTCTCGTCTTCGACGACGCTCTGAAGAAGTATCTGGACGGCAAGACCAAACGCTTCGAAGAGAAACGCGATGAGATCAGCCGGATCGAACGACAGGCGGACGAGCTGCGCCGCGATATCAAGCACCGTCTCTATGCGGAGATGCTGATACCGGACTCGCGCGGCGACGTTCTGGGGCTACTCGAGACATTGGACAACGTGATCGACAAAGCGAAGGACGTCAGCAGCCACCTGAGTATCGAGACACCGGAAATCTATCCGTTTCTCAAGGACCACTTCCGGGAGCTCGTCGAAGCATGCACCCAGGCCGTCGGCGAGACTGCGCTCGCTGCGCGCGCCTTCTTTCGGGAGCCCTACCGCGTCACCGAGCACGTTGAGAAAGTCTACCACTGGGAACACCAGGCCGACGAGGCAGAGGAACGGATCAAGCGAAAGGCGTTCAGCTCGGACAAGATCAAGCTCTTCCGCCGCATGCACATCCGGTACTTCGCCGAGCACATCTCGGGCCTTGCAGACGAGTCTGAAGCCGTAGCCGATCGCCTTTCCATCTATGCGATCAAGCGAAGCATGTAGCTCGATCCGAGCGCCGACAGGAGATAAACCCACAAGACAAACGCAGGAGGTAAACCAATGACGGCACGAAAGCTCATCGAAGACGCACGCGCACGAGGCATCGAAATCGATGACACAGAGGGATGCCAGGTCTGGAAGGGAGAAGCTACCGGCACCGCCAAGTCCACCGGCCCCTTCGCCGGCAAGCGGATAGCGCTCCTCGTAGCGCCCGAGTTTAGCGACTTCCAAGCATACTACCTGGCCGAGTACCTGAGCGAGCTCGGAGCAAACCTGCAGTTCGTCGGCGTGGAAGGGGCGCTGTGGAAGTACACCCGTCCCACCGATCCGGACAAAGGGCTCCACGGAATGTGGGGAATGAGCCTCAACCCAATCCCGGTTCTCGGCGAATCGCGCTCCTCGTACGTCCGCGTGGAGGACGCGCAGGCCGGCGACTACGATGTCGTAGTCGTCCTCGGCGGTCACTCGGCCGACATTCTCACGACTCAGGAAACCGCCCTCGACTTCCTGGCCGCCGCCGCGAAAGCAGGGAGCGTCCTCGGTGCAATCGGCGAAGGCACCCTTCCCCTCATTTCGCGCCGTATCGTAGAAGGCAAGCGATGCACCGGCAATCGCATCGTGTCCTATATGCTCGAGCGGATCGCAACCTACGTGGACCGTCCGGCCGTAACGGACGACAAGCTCGTCACCTGCCGGGATACCGAGCACTGCGCCGAGTTCGTCCGGGAGCTGGCCCGCTATTTCGATCCCGGCTTTGACGACGGGCGCGCCGGATGCCTCCAGGGCCGGCGCATTGTCGTCGTGGCCGGAGAGGACTTCGAGGATATCGAGCTCATCGTTCCCGTGCTCGAGCTTCTCCACCGTGGGGCGACGGTTACTCTGGCCACCTTCCCCGCTCCCGCCCGCGCGCGCCCGCCGCTTCTAGGGGTGGACGTCACGATGGGCAACTTCGGCTCGTCGGTTCCTCTCCAGGAGGTACCCGCGGACCGCTACCGGATCCGGCCACTCCAGGAGATCGCTCCAGAGGAGCTCGACATGGTCATGATCCCCGGCGCCTTCTGCCCCTGGAACATGGTCGCAGCGGGCACACCCATCGAATGGCTCAAAGAGGTGCACCGCGCCGGCCGCGCGATTGCCGCCATCTGCCACGGCGCCATCCCGCTCTCCGCCGCCGACCTCGTAGCCGGCAAACAGATCGCCGGCGTCGGCGCCTGCCGGGACCACGTATCGATCATGGGCGGAACTTTCCGGCCGGAAGCCTCGGCCATCGTCGACGGCGCACTCGTTACGGGCCGCGTGCCGCCGGACGTCCCCGAGTTTCTGGACGCCATGACCTACGCGCTGTTGTAGCGGCTGTTGTAGCGTCTGTAGCGTCGCGAGGCTCCGGCGCGGCTCTGCGCTTGGGACTCACCATACGGCAAGTCGCCGGGCGGCGCTCAGACTTGCAGTCAAGGCAAGCAAGGGGCCGGGCGGCGGTTGTTATGTACCCCTGCGCTCGCCATCCCAGAACGCAGGGGGCGGCGTTCCGCCCCGCCCCCAACGCCGCTCAGCTGGGGCTGGGGCTGGGGCCGGGGCCGCCGCGCCGGCAAAGAGCGACGGTTGGGGAAGCTCCCGGCCTGCCGTCTGCTCCAGTACCTCGCCTCGCTGGGGCTCCGCGGCTGCTTCCGCCCTCTCGGCAAGGTCTGCCTGATCCAGCTCCACGACACCATCCGGCTCAAGCTCTCCCGCCTCGACGGCATCCGGTGCGCCCGTCGGCACCGCCGGCTTGAATGCGCTTGCCCCCGCCGGCGGCTCATCGGGCTCATGCTCCGGAGTAGCCAGGCTAGTCCGGCAACGCAGCGCCCCCAGAAGTCCACAGGTTTTCGCTCTACGCTCTAAGGTCCAAGATATTCAGAATAACGCCTTTGTTTTCGTTGTTTACCTCTGAGCACGGTGCTACAATGTGCAGTCGGATCAAGCTGTATCGCACCATTATGCTATTGTGGGCTATTCCGCAATAGCAACCCAAAGGAGCAAGGTCATGAGTTTGCCTACGGCATCCCTCGAAAACTCCGACGGCACCGTGATCAAGGATCCGGCCGATGCGGACCTCTCCTCCGCCATCGATCGCGTGGGGGCTTCGCTTACGCACTGCATCCTGGATCTCGGCGACGCCGGATTCGTCCAGGCCGCCGGCACCCCCGGCCGGCTGACCGTGGAGTATCGCGACGGAAGCGGTATGTACCAGAGCACCGGTACTGCCCTGGACGCCGCCACCGTGCAGGGCATCTTCATCGACGCCAGAAACGGCCGTACCGGCTGGAAGCAGGAGATCGCCTTCGAGCCCATCCCAGAATCCGGTCCTGAAGCTTCCGGCGCCGGCATCGGCCACGGTGGAGACTTCGCCGCGGCCCCTGGGGCCCGCCGTTCGGTCTCGACAAGAGGTTTTGCTTCGGCAGGCGCAGGCGGCATGCTCGGCGCACGCGGCATCGGCGCACGGAGGCAGCGCGGCCCCCGCACGCTCAAAGACCAGGTCGCCCGCACCGCCGGAAGAGAGGTCCGCTTCGGAATCGGCCGAATCATCGGTCGCTTCATCCGGAGTCTCCTCCGCGGCCGCATGCGATAGATCGGGTGGGTTCCGATCGCTGGTGGACCGAGATATCGAACGGTACGCCGGCGGTGTGGATAAGAACGACGTTGCAATCGGCCGTTTCTCAACCGCGCCGGCTCGGGCCCGCTTGCTTCAAGCGGGGGGAGCCAACGGGCTCGCGGTTGAGACTGCCGCCGGTTTCGGCAGAGCGGCTCTCTACAAAGCGTGCATTGCAATCCAGGCGCGTATGTCGCCCACCGGATGGAGCCCGGCCTCGAGCTCTGCCGGCACCGCCCACTCAAGGCCGTCCCGGCAGGGAGTTTTCGCGGCCGGCAGCAGCCAATAGAGCCTCTTAGCCAATAGAGCCTCTTAAGGAGGGGAACAGACTCCCCCTGCCCGGCCGACCACGCCATGAACGGAGTATCTGACTCAGCCCTCGATCCGTTAGTACCCGCTGCGCGGGAACATGGAACACCCGGCTTTTCTTTGACCGATTACGCCGCGTGATCGGATCGTCAATGCCATGGCTCCGCCCAGCGCCCTCCGCCGATGGCGAAGCACACGGACAGACTCGCCCAACAAGCATCTGTCTTCAAGGGCGGCGAGCGGGTCACGGCGGAGCCAACCGGTCAGAGCCTCGATCGGCAAATATTGCTTTGCGATTTCGTTGCTCTTCTGTACTTGTTTCGATATATTTCATTTACGTATGTCTTCGCAAGTAGGTATAGGAGCATATCATGCGCAAGCAGGACCTGCGAATGCAAGGCGTCATGGCGTTACTTATAATTGGGGTGTTCGTTGCAACGTGCACAGGGCCGCTCGACCCGAACGTTGATCGTGATCCCCTCGACACGAACGGCGACCACGATCAGCCACACGATCCGTCAATCCCGCCGGCACCGAGCAATCCCCTCAACGTCACGGTTACGCTCGATACTGCCGGCGGCATCGAGACGACAGTGGACGCCGGCGGTGACGAGCTACGGCTGGTCGACGGGCACGGGAACGTCGTAACACTGCTCAT
>PWGF01000500.1 GCA_003554375.1 Spirochaetaceae bacterium | reverse complement strand
TTGGCACCGGCTGAGCTACGCCATCCTCCCGAGTACGACTTCAGCCCGCGCGACATTGCGCGCGCGACGCGGGCTGACTGGCTCGTGTGGGGTGGTTACGAGGCATTCATGGAAAGGCTCTTTGAGGCGGCGGAGTTTCCCGAAGATCGCATCTTGCAGGTGAGCACGAACAATGCGCCACCCCTCATGGCAGCTGAGGTCGAGAAGCTGGCGGAAGCGCTGGGAACTACCGAGGCTTTCGAGGAGTGGGAGGAGGCCCTGCGGGAGGTGACGGAACTCATATCCTTGGGCCTAGACGCTAGTTTTCTTCCGGGAAGTCGGGCGGTGGTGAACTCCCATCAGGAGGAGTTCGTTCGATGGCTTGGGATCGAGGTCGTCGGGGTATTCGGCCCGGCGGAGCTGACTCCGGGGCAGCTCAGGAACCTTCTCGCCGAAGAGCCGGACTTGGTCATCGACAACTGGCACAACGCGCTTGGCGAGCCTCTTGGTCGCGAGGTGGGCACCTATTACTCTCTCATCAACTTCCCCGGCAGAGAGGGTACGGAGACGCTGCTGGACGTGCTTCGCTATAACGCAGAAGAGCTCGGGATTATCGAGTAGGCGGGAGAACGCCCAACCAATTGGACGGAGTTCCACCGGGCGGGCGCTGTGAACCTAGCGAGGCCAGTCAAATGAGCTCAGCGAGGTCAGGGCGACGCCTGCGGAGCTCCTCGGCACCGTTCGGGTGATCCGCCAGCATCGCGAAGTCTTCGAACTCGAAACCTGGCCCGACCGTACATCCGACGAGGGTATACGCTCCCAAGCTTCGAGCTGCAAGCCAGCTCCCGGCGGGTACACAAGCGACCGGTTCGGCACCATGTTGGAGAGGTCCCAGCCTTAGCTCGCGCACTTCGCGAAGGTCAGGAGCGGTGATCCAGATGATCAGGGTATCGCCTTCGTAGTGATGCCAGACTTCGTCGGAGCGGAGCTGGTGAAACCGACTCTGATCCCCGGTTTCCAGAAGATAGTAGATAGCCGTGAGGGCGCTCCGTCGGCCACGGGAGTCGTCCGGAGTTACCGTGTTTCCCGCGCGGAAGACCTCTCGGAAGTATCCGCCCTCCCGATGCGGCGAAAGACTTAGGCTGCGGACGAGCTCCCGCGCTCGAGCGCTTGTCTGTGCGTCCCTACGCTGAGGGTGTGAATGGGAATCATCACCTTGTCGGCCGTTCATCGATGTGTCCTCCAAAGCCGAACTATGGGACTGAAGCTACCGGGATCACGTCCTTCGTTGGTCGTAACGCGTCCCGCGAACAAGCACCACACTAACGCATCACGCCGACGTATTACAAAGCCGCATCACTGAGTGGGATCAGTGAGCGGCATTACAAAGCGAAATGGAGGCCCACGAGAATAAGAAAAACAACCACGGTGATGCCGATAGCGAGGGGGCCGACCCAGGATGGGACGCCGGATCTATTGCGGTGTCCCAGTGTCTTCTTTCCGCCGGCGGTGGGGTCAACGGAGGACAGAGGGAGTACCTCCGGCTCCTTCTCCCCTCTTCCGGTGCCGGCTTTCGGAGGTGACGACTCCGAGGAATCCTCCCGGGATTTGTCATGGTAGCCGCATACGGGGCAGCCTCGAGTGAACGCGCGAGCTTCGGAGGTGTAGCTGCAGCGCGGACACCGTACGGCGAGGAAGAATTTCCCACATCCGGGACAGATCTTGTCTCTAGCTCGAACTTCTCGTCCACAGTTCTCGCAGTAGAATGTCGCTCGCGTCACCCGCTCACCTCATTGCCTAGAATCGTGGCACCGCCTCCAGGAAGAGCGTTCCATGGCGGAACTCCTCGTAAAGCTTCGCATCCCGAAGCCCGGTGGCCACATCGAGCGCCGGATGGCCCCGCCCGTACGCAGCAAGCTCCTCCCGCTGATCCCTATGAACGTCCGGGCTGAGCTGATCGGGTTGTAGCTCTTTGGGGATTCGATGCCTCTGGATCCGCGTTTCGAAGAGATAGCTTCCCCGGGCGTAGTCGCCGACGATCACCGGCTCGCTTCGTCCTTCGATCCACAGCAGCACGGGACCAGCCGGGAGCTCCATAGGAATCTCTATTAGCGCTCGGTTCCGTGTTCCCGCCGCTCGATCTTCGTACAGGTACAGCCGAACGGAGAGCTGCGGAGAGATCTGCCGGGTTACGAGCCCCATCAGGTATAGCGTTTCGCCAGACATGAGCGCTTTGAGTCGCTCGAGCTGTGTCCCCCCCTGTTTCCACAGAAGGGAGTCTTCGATATCGATGCGCAGCGCCGGTTCTTCGCCTTCGCGCGAAAAAACCCGAGGTCGTCGATGCTCACTGAAGACGAACACATCCGGCTTGTCGATCCACTCGACGTATTGGTTGTCGATTCGGACCGGAGCCTCATGACGCGGTACGGCCCACGTGGCTACCGTTTGCGGCTCACCGACTTGGTCACGAAGGAGATGACGGTTGCCTACGGTGATCACCGCGGGAGGATCGGACGAAATCGTCCGGACGGCGGGAAGATGCTCCGTTCGGGCAAGCTCATCGAAGTACCCGACGATAGCCCCTCCGTCTTCCGGGAGCTCCACTGGTTTTGCCCCGAATGGCGGGATGTATTGGAGACGTTCGCGATACTCGTTCAGTAGGCTGCGAACGGCGGCAGCGGCGTTCTCCGCTTGCTCCCGATCCGAGCCGAGGTTGCTTCCCTCCTGCCGGATTCCGGATGCCGAATCGCGTTCGTGGCCATCGGGATCCCGCGAATTGGGTTCGCGCGTCGGTAAACCGGACACGTCGAAGCCGGCCGCCTCGACTTCCGCCGATGACACAATGACGAAAACAAACACGGCGTTTCGATCGTTCTCCAGAGAAAACTCAAACGCCCCCACGGCAGCAGTCGCCCACAGCAGGGTCACGGCCAGAAACAGCGCTCGTCTCATACTCTTTGTATCGGCACGCCGTACGTGGATATTATCCTCGCCTCATCTTCGTCGTTGCGGCCGTGCGGCCAGATATCAACCGAACCCGGAAAGCATCCTGCCGCGGTGTTACCGCATCACCGGCGGCTCGTAACTCCACGCTGGATCGCCAGAATCGTCAGATCGTCGTACTGTTCGTCCTCCCGAACGAACGCGAACGTTCGGTACGCTCCGTCCGAGGCTTCACCTACCGGATTGCCGAAGTAGGTACCGTAAGCCAGGAAATGCCGCTGGAGGAAGTGGTCGACTGTTCGGTCCACGTGCACACGGTCATCCGGGCCGGCATCTTCGGGAACGTACAGGCGGAACACCTTCTCGACAGCCATCAAAGCGGACACGACGCTTTCGGGCGAAGGCGGCAGGTCGGAGAAATCGAACACGAGGTCGACACCGTCGGGGTCTGAGCGACGAACCAGCTGATAGCTCTGCCCTTCGAGTACCGCATCAACTATCCGGTAGATGCGCTCTAGACCGAGCTCCTCGTCGAGCTCGCCGCTCTCAGCTGCTTCAGTTTCCGCAGCCCGCGCGCCAGAGTCTCTATCGGGAGTCGGTGAAGCTTCACCTGACTCTGCAGGAGGCGCAGAGCTCCCACGCGGGCCTCCGCTCTCGGCACCGTGGTGGCCGGAGGCAGGTTCGGGTTGAAACGGGCGGTGGCCTTCTACCCGGAGCTTGCGTTTCGCTTCCTCCAACCCGTCCGTGAAGAGAAGCAGCATATCTCCTGCGTGCAGCTGTACAGTTTCGCGGGGGAAACCGGTGGGGATGAAGTCCGAAGAGAAAACGCCTGCGGCAGGAGTTCCGGCAAGATTCCGGCACACTGTCTTCCCGTCTTGTGCGTTGTACATGTGCAACTGATTGTCGCCTGCATTCGCCACTTCGAACGCCCCGGTGTGCGTATCCAGGATTCCGACTGTGAACGCGGCAAAACGGCCCTGAAAGCCACGCTCCTCCAGGAGATCGTTCACGTCCGTCATGAGAGCGGGAAGCTCCTTCTGAAGGCCCGGCTTCCAATGACGGAAGAAGCTGAGGTAGATTGTGGCCACCTCAACCATAATAAGCGCCGCCGGCACTCCTTTCCCTGCCACGTCACACTTGATGACTGCCACGTGGCGCTCGTCCAGCTGTTTGTAGTTGAAGTAATCGCCTGAGACCCCTTTCGCTCCCTCATAATAGCCGAAGAAGTCGAATCCGTTGAAAGTGTCGCGTGCGGTGGTCAGCTTGTTTCCGCGCTGATCGGTTATCAGCGGGATGAACATCTTCTGAACCTCTTTCCCGACTATCAGGTCCTTGTTGGCTATCGCCGCCTGAACGAGTCCAAGCGTCATGTCGTTTATCGTATCGGCGAGCGTCGACAGCTCATCGCGGGATCGCACGTCGATAACGTGCCCTTCGAGCTGTGCTTTGTCCTCGGTCTCCTTGATCACCTCGACTCCCCGTACCAGTCTGTTTATGGGGATAACGATAATGGAGGCGAGGATCAGAGCGCCGGCAATCCCGATTACGACGGCTACGACAGTAATTGCCCCGACGGTCATGAGCAGATTCGTCCGTGCAGCCGAAAGCTCTGCGAGGATTCGGTCGGTCGACATACCCAACCGCACCACGCCGTGGACGTACTCGTCTTCGTCCATCGGCCGGTAGACGATCGGCTTATAGAAGTTGAAGCGCCGTACATCGCCTTCGACTACGTGCTCCAGGCTGAACTCAGGCTCTGAGTACACCTCCGCGCGGATCTCCCCGAGAATCTCCTGTTGCTCGGTTTCCAGGGCGGCAATCTGATCGTCGAGCTCGACGAGGCGTTCCTCGGCGTCGTCCGGCGTCTCCATGGCTATTTCGATGCGCTCCCGGTTCAACGCGTCGATACGCTCCGGGATATCCCCGAGGGCGTTGCGAGCTTGCCGGTTTATCCGCTCGACCATCTGGGGAACGACCGCTGAGATATGGTCCTGTATTCTCGTTTGTCCGCGGACAAGTGTATCGGTGTCCGTGACGCGTTCATCCGCGGGAAACTGGGCCGCCCGGCGAATCACGGGATCATTGGAAGCCCACACCACTTCCTCCGGCTCCTCCCGACCCGGATCGAAGCCGGTTATCGTTGCGTGTAGTGCTTCCTGCATAGCGTCCGTCTGAAGAGTAAGCGCGTTGAGCTCGAAGAGATTCTCTTCAGCGGTAGGCATGAACTGCGCCGCACCGGAGACAATGCTCTCGAGCAACACCTCACTGCGCTCACGAAGAGCTTCGGTGAGCGTTCGCTGCTGCGTGTTGAGAATGAAGTTGCCCAGCGGCAACGACACCATCGAGACAACCGCCACCACCAGAATAACGAAAAAGGCGGTGAACTTGAGCCTGAGGCCCAGTGTGGTTCGTCGCATGTGCTTCATCCTTCGTGCTCGCTCCTTCGGCGTCATGCGCTCACCGGTGACAAGCGCATGTGCTTGTGCTTTCAAGGCCTTCCCTTCGGTTACCGTGACTCCCAGGCGGGTAATCGAGCCGATTGCCAGTAGGCCCAGCAAGGCGACCCCCGCCCACATGGTGATCGTCGGCGCGGACCAGGCGAAGAGGGCACTATCCATCATCTTTGCGGTGGTGCCTCGATCCGCGGTGAAGTCACCGAACGTTACCCGGCCCATGGGCTCGATCGAGAGCCGGGTGTCGGTGAAGTAGAGTCCACGCTCCGGGTGCTCCAAACCTACCCGGTATTCGCCCGAGCGTATCGCTTCCAGAGTCGGCCCCTGCAGACGGCGATCGTCAATGACGCCGAACGCGTCATCCGCCGCTTCGAAGACGTAATCGTAAGGCTCTTGTCCGTCCCGGTCCAGAAATACACGCTCGATTTCTCCTTCCTCGACAAAGCCACGTCCGGTGATATCCAGCGTAATACGGTTCAACCGGTCCCGGTGGGTGTTCACGAAGGTCACGTACGTAACCGGTACGTACTGATCCAGTCCGAACACCAGCGTCTGCGGTTCTCCTACGTTTCCCAGGTCGTCTACCGGGCTGACTCGAAGCACCCAGATGCCGTTGTCGATGTTTTGCCGCGAAATCCGTGGCTCACTGGTGATAACGCGCCCCGGCGGGTCAGGGATCCGAGGATCGTCTTTGGCGACCGTCTGCTCGATGGAACCGAGGCGCGAAAGCGTATACGCATACCCGGCCAGGTAGTCGTCATCAGGTTCCTCCCATTCTACGGTGAAGGTGTTCGAGGGGAGAAAACCGTCATCATCCATTCCCGGATCTACGAACTCGACCGGATCCGGAGGGGTCCGGTCTCGGACAAACTCGATGCGTTCGGGATCGGACCAATTGCCGGCGCGGTCTCGTGCCCGAACGTGAAGGTACCACGGGCCGTCTTCGTCGGCTTCAAACGACAGGCGGGGCGATTCACCATCGACACGCAGCTCCGCCGGTGGCTCATCCTCCGGATCCTGAGACCATAGGTAGCTATACCCCTGGATACCCGATGGATCGTCCGGCGGGCTCACCGAGACAATCGGTTCCAGCACGCGCGAACGCTCACCCGGTACGAAGTTGTCGCCGATCAGCCTGGGCGGCTCAACGCTCTGATCCGGCTCCAGGTAGGCGACACCGTCTTGGTCGTCCCTCCGGTTCTGCCAGAACCCGTGCATTCGTCCTCGATGGGAGACGAAAGAAGCGTTGAACGAGCTCCCCGGCATGTCGCTCAGAATCCGCGCGCCCTGCTCTCCCTGTCGAGCATCTGCGATGGCTATTTGGGGTGAATCGTGTGGATCCTCATACCACAACAGGTATAGCTGCTCTTCATGCTCGATGAGCTCCGGTCGAATGCGTGGCTGTCTGCCGCTGGTTATCTGTTCGATCTCGTTGAGACGGGGAGCGGTCCGGATATCAGAATCGGAATCGATTTCCCCGTCCTGTAATACGTCAAGCTGGAGGCTAAGCTTGCTGAGATAGACGTGCATCGGCCCATCGAGCGGCCTTCGTTCCCACGCCACGTAAGTCTCATCGTCAAAGACACCGACGAACGGTC
>PWGF01000038.1 GCA_003554375.1 Spirochaetaceae bacterium | reverse complement strand
CCAACTTCTCGCTCGTTCCGATGAACTTAACAGGCCGGCCGGTGACGGTCTTGAGGCTCAGTGCTGCTCCGCCGCGGGTATCGGAATCGAACTTCGTCAGAACGACGCCGGTAAGCGATATCTGCTCCTGGAACGCCTTTGCTATCTCCACGGCATTCTGCCCGGTCATGGCATCAGCTACCAGCAGGCTCTCCGCCGGGTCGAGTACACGCTTGATGTCCGAAAGCTCGCGCATGAGTTCTTGGTCAACCTGCAACCGGCCGGACGTATCCACTATCAGGACGTCGTGCCCTTCTTTCCGGGCGCGTTTGAGCGCGGCTTTCGCTACCGAAACCGGATTTTTAGCTTCGTAGTCGGCGTATACGTCCAACCCCGCCTGCTTAGCCAGCACGTCGAGCTGCTCAATGGCGGCCGGTCTGACGAGATCGGCGGCTACGAGTATGGGCCGGCGGCCCTGTTCGGCCAGTCGCTTACCCAGCTTAGCTGCACTCGTGGTCTTACCGGAACCCTGAAGCCCCATGAGCAAGACCACCGACTGGGTGTCAGGGCCTTTGAGCTCGAGCTCCGCGGTATCCCCGCCCAGCAGGCCCACGAGCTTCTCGTGAACGACCTTGACGAACTGTTGGCCGGGGGAAACCGAGCGAAGAACCGCTTCTCCGCTCGCTTCCTCGAGCGTTCGGTTGACGAACCGGCGCACGACTCGCAGGTTCACGTCCGCTTCCAGAAGCGCGAGCTTGATCTGCTCCACAGAATCGCGGACGTTCTTCTCCGTTATGGTGGACTTACCGGAGATATCGCGTATGATGTCACCGAGCTTGGTCGAGATCCGATCTAGCATAACAGTACCGGTACAGCTGGCGACTTTATACTTGGGAAGGCTTGCTCTGTCAACGCCCGCCTCACGACGGACCAGGGCAAACGCAGTTGGACAACGCGCCTGGAAGCGCGGCGGCGAGCGGGTGGTCGTGGGCGCTTGCCGGGGCCCCTGGTTGTGTGGTGAAATGGGTGAGTACTCGCTTCAGCGGCTTTCGGCCGCCGCCGTCGAACCGCACTGATCCAATTGCGTTTGTCCTGCACGACGGACGCCCTTGGCACGCGGCTAACCGTTCGCCCGCGGCTAACCGTTCCCCCTGTCGGGCGCGTAGAGGACTCTCACCTCCGAGCGGCCTACAAGTGGGTACGCTTTTCCGGCCGGCGCCAAAAAAAGCGCCTCCCCGGGGGGAGGCGCTTCTATAACAATCTGTTCTTCGGTCACCGAAGTATACTGAAGCTAGGGCCTCTTAGAAGTCCTGCTCCATCTCGACGTCGTCAAACTCAGCCTCATCGACAGGCTCACAGGCGACAGCCAAGACAGCAACTGCCGAGAACAGAACCAGAATCTGAAGTACTCTCTTCATAGTTGACGTCCTCCTTTCTAAGGTGTCTGATAGAAAAGTTAGCCTACTCTCGTTAGACTTCTGTTCGGCTTGTGTGAAGAAACAGCAAAGATTCTCGGAGCTTCTAGCGGAGATCGAAAAAGTTCCGCCGGATCAGCCGAGCCCGCGCGCCCGCGTCATCGCGATGGGGACTGCGCGGAAAGTCGTCGTGAACCGTCTCGTAATGCTTGAGGCTTAGCCGCAGGTTTCGTACTGTCTCTACCTCTTCGTAGAGGCGCGCCAGTGTCATGTGGAGCTCCGCATCGGGCTCGTGTTTCGCTACGAATTCGAGCAGACGGATTGCCTCTTCCGCCGCGCCACCTTCGGCGTGACCGTTCGCGATCTCCTGGACGCTATCCACAGCGAATTCAGCGGGGATATCGGCTTTCCTCGCCGACAGCTCATCCACGACTGCTACAGCGCGCTCCGGGGACAAGTGGGACTGCTCGAGCTTATCGAAGAGCTCAGCGTCCGTTAGCTGTGTGACGTCGTCCGCTGCCTCGGAGGTGAGACCGAACGCTTCACGATGCTCGTCGTCACCGGTCGTACGCTCATCCTGCGATTCGTCTTCGCTAGCCGAAGCAGCTTCGGCTTCCTCCTCGGGCATCTCTGGAGAATCCGGTGAGACAAGAACCACTTTGACCTCACGTTCTCCCTCGGTAAGATCCTCTCGTTGGAAGCGCGCTTCCGCCGCCTCATCCGAACGCATCCGAAAGACGAATCGGACACCGTCGGTTCCGGTGGATCGGTCTTGGAGCTCGATGTCGTCGCTTCCGTCTCCGGTGAACACCCACCCGCGACCTTCCAGTTCAACCACAACCGTCCCGTCCGCCTCTGAGGTGACTTCTTTGACCGGCTAGCGGTCGCCTTCACCGGTGTCGCTTGGAGCCGGGGGAGCCGCCCGCTCCGGGTCGGCGACTGCCGCCTTCGCACCATCAACGGATTGTGGCTGCTCTTCGATATCCGGTTGGACCGGAAACCGGCGGGGCTCGTCATCGTGGTCTTCGTCACTGTCAGCGGTGCTGTCGCCCGCTCTTGGCTTCTCTTCCTGCGGAGGGGGAGCGTCGGCGGAGTCGGGATCGACAATACCTTCCCAGTCCGAATCTTGTTCCGAAGGAAGCTCCTGCGGTTGCCGATCGCGGAGAGGGGCGCGAAGCGGATCACGGGCCACGCCCTCCTCCGCAATCAGCGTATCGGGACCCTGCTCCAGCGGAGCGAATCGATCGGGGGGCTCCATGGCTCGTTGGCCGGATGTCGCCGAAGACAAAGTGTCTTCAAGAGCGCGCTCCCGTGCTTCGACAGTTTCCGAAGGTCGTGTAGGAACAGCGAGGTCGGCCCGAGTATCCGCGACGATCAGGCCGTCGCTCTCGCCATCGCGACTCCATTCGCGCAACGGAACCGATATGCTATATAGGCCTTGTGCTTCAGCAACGCCGGACGGACCGACGGCGTCCCCTCTGTCCTCCGCGTCCTCGGCGACGTCGGAGACCCCCGAGGCATCCCCGTCTTCGACATCCTCGACGATGTCCGGCACCGCCGGCGCCTCCTTGTCCCCGGGGGAGTCGGGCACCGGCAGGATATCCCCGTGCTCGGCGGAGTCCGGCACCGCCTGGGCATCCCCGTCATCGGCATCGTCGGCGGAGTCCGGCGCCGCCTGGGCGTCGACGTCATCGGCGATGTCCGGCACCTCCGGCAACGGCGGGAAACCCGGGACATCGGCGCCGTCAGGCTCGGGCGCCCTCGGAGGGTCCGGCCGCGTCAGGGTGGGGCGCGGAGGACTCGGGAGCGGAAGATGCTCGTCGGCCGGAGCTGCGAGTGTTTCTCGCAGAGTGATTCCGGTCCGGGAAGCTTCACGTCGCTGCGTGACTTCGACATTTGTGGGCGAATCGCGTTCTGCAGTGGTCTCGTACTGGCTCTCCGCCATTTCCCGCAGCTTCTCCGTTTCCCGCCGTCTCTCGTCGGCGGAAAGGGCTTCGGTAGGAGATGCAGGCTCTTCGGCGGGCGTGGAATCGCCCTCGCCGCCGGGCAGAGCGGCGCACGAGGCGAGCGCTGCAAGGAGCGTCACAGTCAACAGAGGAGAGTACACGCGAACTCTGATTTGCGATTTGTGGATATATGTCAGGCCTCTCATGGTCCCCTCCCAGTGCCATGATGTCGGCCCCGTTCCAGCTCTGTACGCCGGTTATGGGACGTCTTCGAAGATGCCGTCGAGCATCGCTTCGTTCTTCTCCCTTAGTTTTGCGGCAGCAATGGGCTTCGGGTCAACGAAATAGTGGTCCACGTCTTGACTTGGCCAGCTCTCCATGGGGGGATACGCTCGGAAATACCCGGCAGGCGGGTGGAACCGGCCATCGGGAAGCAACAGATACGACGGGGAAATCGAGTCTTCCCGGCTGAGCGGTTGTCTTGGCTGGGGCTCGCGGTCCGGCTCCGGGCGCCCGGAGGCGATGACGAGCGCAATAGCCACTCCGAGGACGGTAAGAATGGCGACTATTGAGGCCGCCACGCCGACGGAGCGGGGTGTTACGACTCCGGCAATCCAATTTGCAAGACGCTTGCCAAGGAGGCTCCACGGGAGTGCACTTGGCCGGCCGCTCTCACCCGAAGCCGCCGGCCCCTCGGACCCGCCGGCCGGGCCGGCTGCATCGGTACCGTCAGCTTTCTCGGCACGGCCGGCCGCCCCGGCCCCGCCGGCTGCCCAGGAGCGACCGGCCGGGCCGCCGGGTTTGGCTGAGGCGCGGTGAGCGGACGTGGCACCGCGCGATTTCTCGTCAGACATGAGCGGGCTCCCTGTTGTCGAGCCGGATTGCCACCACTTTGCTCAGCCCATTCTCTTCCATGGTGATCCCCAGCAGCGTGCGGGCGCCGGTAACCGTCTTTTTGTTATGGGTTATGATGATGAACTGCGAGCTCTTCCCGAACTCGTCAAGCATCCCCACGAACCGTCCCACGTTCGTGTCGTCGAGCGCAGCATCGATCTCATCGAGGATGCAGAATGGTGACGGCTTGACCATGTACGTGGCAAAGAGAAGCGCAATGGCGGTAAGGGACCGCTCTCCTCCGGAGAGGAGCGCGATACTCTCCAGTTTCTTCCCCGGCGGTTGTGCCAGGATCTCCACGCCGGATTCGAGAACGTTGTCCGGATCGGTAAGCTGGAGCTCTGCGCGCCCGCCGCCGAACAGTCGGCGAAACATGGTGTGGAAGTTCCGCTTGATCTTCTCGTAGGTCGTAAGGAACAGCTCCGCGCTCTCGCTTCGGATCTCGTTGGTCACCTGGAGGAGGTCGCTCTTGGCCTTTCGGAGGTCCTCGAGCTGCTCGTTGAGGAAGTCGTAGCGCTCTTTGACTTCCGCAAACTCTTCCGGCGCCATGAGGTTGACGCTTCCGAGCTTCCGCTGCTCTTCCCGGACGGCGGCCAGCTCGTCCCTAACCTCCTGTGGCGCTCGCTTCATCTCGAAGATTCGCGACTCGTACTCGGAGAGGTCACGGCCGTGTCGCTCGGAGAAGCCGGAATAGACGTTCCGTATCTCCGCATTGGTCTCAGCCAACTGTACCTGAAGTCGCTCCACCTCCCCCTGGACGCGGGCAAGCTCCTCGCTCATGCCTTTTACTTCGTTCTCCTTCCGCTCCAGCTCCTCGTTTCGTGAAGAGATGCTCTGTTGAACCTCGGCAAGCTCCTTGCGCGCGGCTTCCTCGGCTTCTTCGACTTGGCGCCGCTTCTCCCTTTCCGTCTCGATTCCGGAGTGGAGCTCCTGCAGGCGTTGCTCAGTGGCGGCATACGCCTTCTTCTGTTCTTCGATGGCGCGCTCGTGCTCCGCGATCTGGCTCTTCGCCTTGTCGCGAGCGCTCTCCTCGGCCTGGAGCTGGGTCTGGGCCTGCATCTCAGTAAGCCGCAGCTCTTCGAGCGTGGCGCGGTACTGATCGATCTTCTGCTGAAGCTCGGCGTTTTCCGCCCGGCGCGTATCGATAGTCCCGCGTGCCTCCCGAATGCGGGTCCGGATGGCTTCCAAGCGACCGTCGATTTCGCGCTTTCGCGTCATCGTCCCTTCGGGGGCCAGGAGCTCGTCGATGACCGAGGGTACGCTGGCACGGAACGATTCGATCGATTCCTTGAGCTCTTCCAGCGAGCCGAGCGCTTCTTCGAGCCCTTGCGTTGCATCTTCCGCCGCGGCGCTCACCCGCTCCGGGTCGGCGCCGGCAAGAGTCACTTCATCTCGTAAGCGGTCACGTCTGCCACGGAGCCGCCGTTCGTGCGCCGCGAGCGCCTCCTGAAGGGCGTCTTCGGCGCGCTTACGGGTTGCTGCGCTGTAGCCCGACTCGCGCAGCCGCGCATCCAGGTCGTGAACGATGCGATCCGTCAGGGAGCGCAACTCCTCATGGAGCGCCTCGGTCTCCTCCTCGAGCTGTGCAATCTCCGTGTGGAGGGCGTCGATCTGTTCTTGATTCTCCGAAATCCGGTTCGCGGCGTTGTCTACCCGCGCCGAGAAGTCCGTGATGTTCTCCTTGACTTGAGCAAGACGACGGCCGTGCTCTTCGATCGATTGCGTGCGCTGCTCCACCTCGTTTTGCGCAGCTTGAATCTTCTCATGCTCGGCTTTCGTGCGCGTTTCGTGGGCCGAAAGCTCTTCCTTGAGCTCCCGGACGCGCTCTTCCATCATCCGGATGCGGCTGTCCAGGTTCCCTTTCTCGATCTCCTTACCGTAAACGCTCTTCTGGAGCTCCACGAGCCGAGACTCCATTCGGTGTACTTCATCCAGGTTTCCCTCGACATACTCGTTGGCCCGGTCGATCTGCTCTTTGACTTCGTCACGGCGCGTCGTTTTCCGCTCGAGCTGAGATTGCTTCTTGTTCCGATCCTCGTGGAGCCGCCTGAGACGGAGGAGCTCGCGTTCCACTTCCAGGTCGAAAATGCGATCGCGAAGCTCCCGGTATTGGTTGGTCTTTTCCGCTTGCTTCTCCAGGGTGTCGTAGCTGCGCTTAACCTCGCCCAGAATGCTGTCTACCTGGCGCATGTTCTCTTCGGTACGCTCGAGCTTGCGTTCCGCTTCCTGGCCTTTGAGCTTGTACTTGGTGATGGTTGCCGCTTCCTCGAAGATGTGGCGGCGTTCATCCGGGTGGTTCGAGAGAATCTGGTCGATCTTCCCCTGCTCCATGATGGAGTAGGCGCGCTTGCCGATGCCGGTATCGTAGAATAGCTCTCGGAGCTCTTTCAGCTTCACCGGATTGTTGTTGATATAGTACTCGCTCTCACCGGTTCGGAAGAGGCGTCTGCGTACCGAGACTTCAGGCACATCGATCGGCAGGATGCCCGCGTCGTTAGCGAAAGTGAGCGTTACGTCGGCAACGTTCATCGCCTTCCGCGACTCCGTGCCGTTGAAGATCACGTCTTCCATGCGTCCGGCGCGGAGGCTCTTGGTAGCTTGCTCGCCAAGCACCCACTTCACCGCGTCTACGACGTTACTCTTGCCGCATCCGTTCGGCCCGAGCAGCGCCGAGACGCCCCCGGAAAACTCGATCCGGGTCCGGTCGGCGAAGCTCTTGAAACCGAACAGCTCGATACTCTTGAGAAACAAGTAT
>PWGF01000518.1 GCA_003554375.1 Spirochaetaceae bacterium | reverse complement strand
GCTGACTGCGCTCCTCGCGGAATCGAGCTCGGTATTCCGAGCCGAAGAGGCGGAGGCCTTCGTCCGTGACGAGTTGTTCCATGGCAGAACGGATCTGGAAGCAGTCTATCGCCGATGCCGTCCGGGATCCGACCTCCACAAGAAGGAGCTACTGGAAGCGCTCGCTGAACTCTGGCAGGACGTGGAGAGTGAGTACAACCTCTTTGCCGACCAAGAAGCCGGCCGGCTCCGGCAAAGCGCGCTTCATCTGCTCGATCGCTACGCCGAGTGGTCGCGCAGTCTCGAGGAAGCCGGTTACCGCCTGGAATCCTTTGACTCCGACGCCATAGGAGAGCTATACGAAACCCGCGAAGAGCTCTCGGAGATTGTCATGTCACTCAACGCCGCGCGAAATCTCTCCCCGCGCGACGCCTCGGAATACGGGCGTGTGCTCTTTGAGCTCGAGGCTATCCTTGAGGACCTCTTAGAAGCCGCTACTCCGAAGTCGCGGCCCGGCGGAAGCGTAATCTCGTTCCCGAAAAGACCAGAGGAAGACGGCGACTGATCCCCGGATTATCCGGTCCGTGATGCGGGATGTGGTGTTCGCCATCTCCGCCACGCCCATCTCCACCTCCTTGGCAGCCCCTGCCGGCGATCCAGGCAACCCTTTGGCACAGGCGTCGCCTCCCCGCTTCGACGCGTCCCAGACCGTCAACCGCCTTGTCCAGGCAGATCCTTGCTCAAGAAGCGCTGCCATTCGTGCACGCGCTGCCCACCCCGCTCGGTGAGCACAACCGAGTTCGCCGTTTGCTCCACGAACCCGTCCGAACGGCATTTCCGCACAATGCGCCGGGCGAAGCGCAGATCCCAACCGATATGATCCGAAATTGCGTCGACCGGGTCTCCTTCACAAACCGCTCCCGTCTCGTGATTGGACAGACAGAGGAGGAGCAGGTTTTCAGCAAATACGATCCGCCGCCGCCTGTGAGCCAACGCACGGGCTACAACTCCGCGGCGAGGAGAGATGAGGACCGCCAGGAGGAAAAAACCCCCGAGCACGACCGTCATCGTTCCCGAGGTAGCGGAGTCGAGCTCGTACGCGATCCAGAAGCCCAGAACCGCGCCGACTATGCCGATTCCGACGCTATACACGATTACGCGCCCAAGCCGTGCCGACAGCAAGATTGCCGTAGCAGCAGGAGCTACTAACAGCGCTACCACCAACACGGCTCCGACCGCCTGGAACGCCCCCACAATCGTCGTGGACACCAAGAGCAGCAGCCCTGTTCCCAGCCCTTTGGGACTCAGGCCTGACGCTTCTGCCAACTCCGGGTCAAAGATCGCAAGCTTAAGCTCCTTGAAGAAGATCGAGACGAATAAGACGTTCAACGTCAGAATCGCCAACATAATCAGAAAAGCCCGAGGCGCCAGTTCTACCCCAAACACAACCTCATTGGTGAGAGCGGCGAAGTTGATGTCACCCACAAGAATCGCGTGCTCGCTCAACGGAAGCCCTCGAAACCTGGTACTAAGTCCGATGACCCCGATGCTGAACATCGCCGGATATACCAGGCCGAGCTCCGCCTGCGCCGCCAGGCGCCGGGTGTTTCCCAACCAATCAATGAACAAGACCATGATCAACGCAACTCCCGCGGGCGCCAGAATCAGAAGCGGGTGACCGAAGCCTCCGAAAAGCACCAGTCCCAAAACGATCCCCGGCAGCACCGAGTGGCTCAGCGCTTCGGTCAGAAGTCCCTGGCGGCGCAGAACCAGGAAAGGGCCGACTATGGCGCAGGCTGCAGCCGTAGTCACAGCGATTGCTATGATGCCGGCGATGAAGCTCATGCCCTCCCCCCGGCACCGTGATCCGTATACCTCAGGACATGCTCACGCGCCCGGTGCCGTTCCAGCTTGCCCCACACCACCCCTCGGTGAGGAGCAAAAAGCACGCTCAGCACTGCGAACGCAATCGAAACGAGCACAATAACCGGGCCAGTGGGCAATCCGCGAGTGCCGGCACTTATCAACGCTCCGGCCGCTCCGCTCACCGCTCCAACTGCTCCTGCACCGAGCACCATTGTTGACAGTCGCCTCGTCCACTGGCGCGCCGCGGCAGCCGGCGCCACGAGCAACGCGGCCATCAATACGACACCAACAATCGAAAGTCCGACCACGACTGCCAGAACGATCACTGTCGTCACCACGTAGTCCAGCCGCTTCGCAGGATATCCCAACGCCGCGCCGAAGCTACGATCGAACGTCATCAGTTTGAGCTCCTTCCAAAGGAGTGTCATCACGGCCAGCGACACGCCGGCCAACCCCACAATGACCCGTACGTTCGCCTGAGTAAGAAGCGCCGCCTGGCCGAACATGTAGCCCGCCACAGCCGAGCGCTCCGGCAGGTTCCCCGTCTGGATAATGCGCAATAGAAAAATACCCACTCCGAAGAACACCGACATCGAGATCGCCATCGCAGTATCTGACTTAACAGGCGTATAGTTTACCACTGCCGTAGCCGCGAGCATCGCCAAAACCCCCGCAACAAGCGCCCCCGGCGTCATCGAAGCGACCGCGAGTGCGCTGCTTCCGGTCACAAAGCTTACGATCAGAAATGCGCCGGTAATCCCGGCGAAGGCGGCATGTCCGACGACGCTCCCCACCAACGCCTCGCGCCGGAGATAGGAGAAGCACCCGAGCATCCCGGCTGCTGCACCGACGACAGCACTCCCCGCTAGGACAGTCCGAAGCGTATGGCTTACTCGAATAGACAACAAGATCTCGATTAGTTCCACCGGCGCCTCTCACGGTGTGTCGGCTGCCGGTATATCGTGCCGCAGCCGCAGGATTCGGATCGCGAGCGGAGCCGGCTACCGGCCCCGACTCACATCCCGCTTTGGTCGCCCACCTCACATCGGTCATCTACCTCATCGATGTCAGAAACGCATCGACAATGGTATCGATATTGTGGCGGAAAGCACCGCTAAACGTCGAGACATCGCCTTCCTCGCCAAGCGCACCCGAGTACAACCGCTCCGTGTGCACGTGGATAATCCCGCCCCCGGCCTCCACCGCTTCGGCGAGCGCATCGATCGCTTGGGTTCCAACGATCTCCTCTTGGAAGACAACCGGAACCTCATGCTCTATGACGTAATCCGCCAACCGCTCGATATCCCGCACGGCAGCCTCTTGATCCGTGCTGATACCGAATACACTCTGACCGTCGAAACCGTACGCCCTGGCCAAGTATGCAAAAGCATCATGGTTCGTCACAAGGGTCGGCCGCTCGTCTCCGAGCTCCGCTACGCGGCGGCGAGCATAGTCGTCCAGTTCCTGAAGCTCGTTGATGTAATCTTCCGCGTTTGCCCGATAGACCTCCTCCATCGCCGGATCGATCTCTGCAATGACCTTGGCGGTCCCGCGAACCACCTCGGCCCACAGATCGAGGTCGAACCAGATGTGCGGATCGTACTCGCCGTGGTCGTGATCATGACCATGGTCGTCGTGGTGGCCGTGGCCGTCGTCGTGGCCCTCGGCCGGGATCAACTTCTCCTCCGGAACGAACCCCGCGACCGGAAGAGCGTGCTCTCCAAGCCCCTCAAGCTGATCGGCAAACTGGATCTCAAGCCGGAGCCCATTATACAGCACGAGGTCGGCCTGACGCATCCGTTGCGTCTCCCGCGTCCCCGGCACGTACGTGTGGGGATCCGAACCGGGCCCCATGAGTACCGTGACGTTTGCATCAGGCGCGATCCGTCGCACGGCATCCCCTATGTGTCCGGTAGTCGTTACGATCGTAAGCTCGCTCTCCTCCTCCGCAACGCCGGAAGCGAATCCCGAAGTTACTCCACCCACGAACAATAGAAGCGTTATGATTCCCGCCACGATAGCTCCGTGACGCGAGATTGTCTTCCTGGTGCCGTGTATGCTCATCTCCAACAACTCCCTCCTACTTTCGTAATACTTCGTTTTACTGTAATACAGAGTAACAATGGCGGTCAATAGATCTATGACCATTCCGGATCACCCGGTGTAGCCGGAAGAAAGGCTTCCCGGTTCCCATCGGCTCAACGAGAGAGTCGGACAGCTATCTGACCGGGAGGCATCACAATTCCCCTCCTCAGCGGGCCGTGCAGTTGCTCACAAGGCGGCTCCGCCCGGGTTCCCGGCTGGAGTCAGGAGCATGTGACAAGCCCGGCATGCGCCGGTGAGACGAGCCGGTCGGCCGAGATCAATCGCCGTTTTGACATTCGGGGTGGCCCCGGGTACACTCAGCGGCGGATCGTGACAACTAATGTGAGGAGGTTTGTCTATGAAGGTCAGAATAGATCAAGATGCGTGCACCGGATGCGAAGTCTGTCCGGATCTTGTTCCGGACGTCTTTGAAATGGACGGTGACGTCGCAAGAGTCAAGACGGAAGACGTCCCTCAGAATCTCGAAGGTGCAGTACAGGACGCGGCGGACGAGTGCCCCGCCGAATGTATCATTGTGGAGGAGTAGGCGCCAAACCTGCTCCTCGGCTCGATTCTGTGCCCGCAACGGGTACATTCGCGGAAAGCGTGGGCGTCCACCGGACCTGCCTCACGCTTTCCGCTCACCTCTGAAGGCCCCCCTTTAAGCTCCCCAGTTCCCCGGGCGGTCGGTGCCGATAGAACCCTACGCACGGCGGGCATGCTCGGCTCGCGTTCCGGCCGGCCTTCCTTTGCGGCGGTGACCTCGTGCTCTCTCGAGCTTGCCGGCCGGTTCTGCCCTTGGTATAGTCGCCACCATGCTCGATCTCAAGTTCATTCGGGAACATGCGGACCAAGTTCGCGAGAACACGAAGAACCGCCTGGTAGAGGTGGACGTTAATACCGTCATCGACCTCTACGATCGGCGAAACGCATTGCTCAAGCAGTTGGAGGAGCTGCGCGCACGGCGTAATGAAACTGCCCGACAGATGAAAGCCGTCCCGTCAGCGTCCGAGCGAGAGGCGCTGATCGAAGAGGGGAAGCAACTCAAGAGCCGGATCCCGGAGAAGGAGGAGGAGCTTCGCGAGCTCGAACGTCGCCTCTATGAGGAGGCGGGGAAGATCCCCAACATGACGCATCCCGATGCCCCGGTCGGAGCTGACGATACGGCCAACCGTGAGCTACGGCGCGTCGGCTCGCCGACCGAGTTTTCGTTTACCGCAAAGGACCACCTGGCCCTTGGAACGGAGTTGGATCTTCTCGATTTCGAAGCGGGCGCCACGGTCTCCGGAGCCAAATTCTACTACTTGAGAAACGAAGCGGCGTTCCTCGAGCTCGCGTTGATGCGATATGCGCTGGACATCGTGACTGAGGCGGGATTCACCCCTACGGTGACGCCGGACATCGCTCGCGAGGAGGTGGTCGCCGGCGTCGGCTTTCAACCCCGTGGTCCCGAGAGCAACATCTACACGCTGGAGGGGGGCGAAGGGTGCTTGATCGGGACGGCGGAAATTACGCTCGGAGGCTACTATCTGGGCCGCGTTATTCCGGAACACGAGCTTCCCATCAAGCTGGCGGGCATGTCTCACTGTTTTCGGCGCGAAGCCGGGGCGGCAGGTCAGTTTTCCAAGGGGCTCTATCGCGTCCATCAGTTCTCCAAGGTCGAGATGTTTGTCTACACGCGACCGGAGGACAGCGACCAACAGCTCGAAGAGCTCTTGGAGCTCGAGGAGCGCATCATGCGGGGACTGGAGGTTCCATATCGCGTGGTAGACACCTGCACCGGCGACCTCGGCGGCCCAGCGTACCGGAAGTACGATATCGAAGCATGGATGCCCGGGCGGGGCGACGCGGGCGACTGGGGAGAGGTGACCAGCACGTCCAACTGCACGGACTACCAAGCCCGCCGGCTGAACGTCCGCAGCAAAGGAGAAGGCAAGCCGCGCTATCTGCACATGCTGAACGGAACCGCAATCGCCGTGAGCCGCGCCATTATTGCCCTTCTGGAAAACCATCAGGATGAAGAGGGGGGAGTAGCCATACCCTCGACGCTGCAGCCATACACGGGATTCGCGCGGATCGCCCCGCGCGGCTGAGAGCGGATCGATCCCGACCGGGACATAGGGCCCACGTGCCTTGGTGAAACTTCGGTAGAACCCGTGCCGGCTGCAGGCCATGCCCGAAATACCGGATGCTACGGGATGGGAAGATGGAGCTGATTGCCGAAATCGGAACAGCCCACGCGGGCTCGCTCGACGCCGCTCGTGACCTCCTCGATGAGGTAGCGCGGGCGGGGTTCGATTGCGCCAAGTTCCAGTACATAATAGCCGAGGAGATCGTTCATCCCAGAGTCGGGACGATCGTGCTCCACGGCAGGCGAATCTCCATCTACGAACGCTTCCGGGCGCTGGAGCGGCCTCCGGACTTCTACGCCTCTCTCAAAGAGGAGACCGAGGTCAGGGGCCTTCGCTTCCTGTGTACGCCGTTCGGCGTGACGAGTGCAGATCGGCTACGCGAGCTCGGGGTCACCCGCTACAAGATAGCTTCGCCCGAGCTGAACCACCTCGATCTGTTGCGGTACGTTTCCGGGACGGGCCTCCCGGTACTGGCAAGCACGGGAGTCTCCACTCTCTCGGACATCGAGTTGGCGCTCGATGTACTGAGCCGAGAGGGAGTTATCCTCCTCCACTGCGTAACCGCCTACCCGGCGCCCGAGGAAGAGTACAATCTCTCCGTGGTTCAGAATCTCTCCTCGGTCTTCGGCCGCCCGGTCGGGATCAGCGACCACACGCTCGACCCGGAGCTTATTCCCGCCCTCGGAGTCGCCGTCGGAGCGGTCTCGCTTGAGAAACACGTAACTGTGTCACGGGAAGGTGAGGGGCTCGACGATCCGATCGCTCTCCCTCCGGCACAGATGCGCACTCTTGTGGCAACGGTACGCGATCTCAGGCAAACGGAAGCTACAGAGCAATTGGAGCACATACGAGAGCGCTTTGGAGCGCGTCGAGTAGCTTCTGCCCTGGGAGACGGGGTAAAACGGCCGGCGCCATCGGAAGCCGGCATCTACCACCGCACGCGCCGGTCAATCAATGCAGTCCGGAAT
>PWGF01000524.1 GCA_003554375.1 Spirochaetaceae bacterium | reverse complement strand
TGCCGCTCGATCGCCGCCTGCCGTGCCGAACGGGCTCACCGCATCGAGGCGGCGATCGAGCGGCACGGCAGGCGGCGCGTCGAGGCAGTGCTGGATGCGGCGCTCTCTCTCGAGCAGCACATCGATATCGACCGCGGGCTCGCCAGAAAGCGCTATCCGGAGGTGGTCGAGCAGAAGGAGCGCCCGAAGCGCAAAGGCTTCGGAGGCCGCTACGACCAACTCCCCGGCGAGGGCCGGGACGAGGAGCAGGACGTGGAGCGCGGCGATCGCGGACGAACGCGCCGGGCCCCGATTCCACCGCACCCCGAGTACGATCTGCTCTGGTTTACAGCGCAGTATGGCCCGGAGCTCGAGGAGTGGGAGCGTGATATCTTCCTGGGCGTACGGGAGGAGTCATTCTACTTCTATCCGGTGTTTGCGTGCCAGATCATGAATGAGGGGTGGGCGAGCTACTGGCATGCCCGGCTGCTGAGGGAAGCCGACTTCCTTGCCGAGGACGTGTACCTGGATGCCGCCAAAGCGCATTCGGATGTCGTGCGGCCGTACGGGGGAAGCGGGTCGGTCTCTCTCTCGATCAATCCGTACTACGTCGGCTTCGTACTCTGGGAGCACATCGTTGAGGGGCGCGGGTTGGACGCTGCGCTTCAGATCCGGGCGGAGGAGGACGACTTCGGATTCGTCCGGAATTACTTGGACGACGAGCTCGCCGAACGGCTCGAGCTGTTCACGTATCGTCGGACCCGGCACCGCCTCGGGGAAGAGCGCTACCTCATCGAGGAGCGCGACATGAATCGCCTGCGTGAGACGATTCTCTCGCCGAAGTTCCACTATGGGGCGCCGCGAGTCTACGTTTCGGAGCTGGCGGCGGACGGCAGCCTCACGCTGCGTCATGACTACGAGACCGACGGGCGCGGGCTCGACGAGGAGCGATCCACGCGCGTTCTGGAGTACATCGAGCGCGTCTGGCGTCGTCCGGTTCGTCTGATTACCGCGGACGAGGACGGAGACGAAGAGGTCTTGAGCTCGGAGGGAGAGGCGTCAGGACAAACGCAGTTGGACACCCCGCCTGGAAGCGCGGCGGCGAGCGGGCGGTCGTAGGCGCTTGCCGGGGCCCTCCTGGTGGTGTGGTGAGCCGGGTAAGTACTCGCTTCAGCGACTCTCGGCCGCCGCCGTCGAACCGTACTGATCCAACTGCGTTTGCCCTGAAGAGGCGTAGGATAGGTTGAGAACGGGCGACAACCGCGATATAGTGAGCGTGCGCTCAGGCTAACCTGACAAGAACCATGAGGAACAGACGGGGGGAGTGAGGTATCTGACGAGGTGAAAGGAGCTAACCTTCGCAGGAGTGCCACGGCCGCGCCGTCGCTGTTTGGGCAGCGCCGTTCGCGTCCCGGGAGATCGCGCTACGGCTTCTACGTGGCCGGGATGGCGGTGGTGATGGCTGTTGTCTTCCCGATGGTCACTCCCACAGTTGCTGCAACGCTGAATCTGACGTTCGTGATCGTCGCTACTATCCTCGGTTTTCAGCGGTGGGGTGTTCTCGCTGCCGTATACACCGTGCTTCTCACCTGGGTTGCCGATACGCTGTTCTGGAACATCGGCTTTCCGCTAGTGGACACTTACATCGTGGGTGGCGGGTTCAACCTGTTGATCGCGATTGCCTTCGGCTCGGTCCTGGCCGCCAAACATCGCAATGCGGTGCGCGATGGGCTTACCGGGCTACTGGATCAGAGTAATACGATGGAGCTGCTCGGAAGAGAAGGGGAGCGTGCTTACCGCTATGGGCGTCCGTTGACCTTCCTGATGATCGATCTCGACGATTTCAAAGGCTTCAATGACCGTCACGGGCATCAGGAGGGAGATCGCCTTCTGCGCGCCAGTGCGGAGGCGATTCGGGCAACGGTGAGACAGGCGGATTTCGTAGGACGGTACGGTGGAGACGAGTTTGCCGTGATCTTACCCGAAACCAGGGCATCGGAAGCTTTGCGGCTTGCGCGGCGTATCCATGAAGCGCTCGGTAACGTACGTTCGGTGGTGGAGGGGCTTGCGGAGACCACAGTCACCGTCAGTATCGGCGGGAGCGAGCTGACCCGGGGGAAGAGCGGCGCCAATCTCGTGGACGAGGCCGACCGGGCTCTCTACCAAGTGAAGGGGCAGGGGAAAGACGGCGTGGCCCTGGAATCCGAGGGCATACAGTTCGAGTTCTTCGATCGATAGGAAGCCGGGGCGCCGGGCACGTGTTTGCCTTGCTACACGTGCTACCAGTAGTGCTTGAAGAAGTTCGCTTCGCGTTCGTACGGGGCCACGAGCTCCTCTACCTCGCGCATCCGGTCCCGGGAGAACAAATCGAAAGCTCGAGCAATCCGCGCATTCTCCTCGAGCTCTCGAACGTTTGAGATCCCGATGATGGCGGTACTCACCGGAAGCGAGAGCACGTAGCCGAGGGCGTCCTCCATGGAGGTGATCCCGCCTTCGCGGAAGATTCGATCCACCGCGGTAACCTTCATGGCGATGATCCCGAGCTCCTTCTGGAGGGCCGTTTCCAGAAGCTCCTCCTGGAAGGGCTTGTAGTAGGCGTCTCCGGCGTTGAGCGACATGAGGATTGTGTCGAACTCGCGTTCCCGAATTCCGCGGAGGAGCACCGCGGGGTCTCGGTGGCCGGTGATGCCGATGTGGTCCACCACGCTTTCGTCCTTGAGGCGCTCGAGCGCGCGGACGGCCCCGTCCCGCGCGAAAACCTGGTCCAGATCGCTGTCCAATCGGATGTTGTGCAGCTGGTAGAGATCGAGCCGGTCGGTTTTGAGGCGCTCGAGGCTTTCCTCGACGAGTCGCATGGTGCCGTCGTAGGTGCGTTCGTGGGTTTTGGTGGCGAGGAAGACCTCGTCGCGACGCGTCCGCATGACTTCACCGATGTTGCGTTCGCTGGCGCCGTTGCCGTAGCGGGGCGAGGTGTCGATGTAGTTCACCCCGAGGTCTATCGCTCGATTGACGATCTCGACTGCCTCGTCACGACGATCGGCGCGCTCCACGGTTGCTTCACCACCGAGGCTTACGAGCCCCACTTGGAAGCCCGTCTTCCCGAGGGCGCGCTTAGGGAGCTCGCCTTGGCGGTTGCCGTTTTCCCCTTGGTTGCCGGCGAGGTTTTCGGAGGCGCCCTCGTCGCCCAGGCCGCGGTCTCCGCCCGTGTGACCTGAGTCTGCGTACGCCGAGCGCGCCGGGCCGAAGAACGGAAGGAGTCGTCCGAGCGCCGCCCCGGCGGCGGCAATGCCCAATCCCTTAAGGAATGTGCGACGCGATTGGCTGCTGTCTTTGTGAACACCCATACCGAGATTATAACAAGAGCGGCAACGGCTGTGCGCCGTTTGGGGCCTGTGCGGTCGGGCTTAAGAAAAGCGAGGTAAACGTGAGCCGAGGACTGTGCGCTCCGTGTGGCGCTTTAGGGATCACCAAGGGCAGAGTAGTGGCGAAGGGTGCTCGGCGCTGCTACTCCGGCCGGTTGTCCGTTTCTTGATCTTGCTGATCGCGGCTCCTTGGCTCCCGGACGCCGAACGGGTTGGTGTACGTGATGCCACCGGGGCCGTGTAGCTCAGCCCGGACGTATGAGCCTACGTGGGGAACCTGCCGGAAGGGGAGCACGCTTCCCTCGTGGATGCGGAGGCCTTCGGAGATCCATGTCACGACTTGGTAACCGCGTGCTTCCACCGTGAGCGTACCGGCCTCCGAGTCCAGGCGTATCGCTTCGATCCGGGGAGCGTCCGCTCCGTAGGAGAAGGTGAAACGGCCTTTCTCCATGGCGTCTCGGAACGGCTCTTCCGAGAGGTCCTGGAGAGGGAATGTGTTGTAGGCATTGCCGAAGTGCCGAAACCAGTGGAAGTCGTCGTTCGCAAAGCCCCAAATCGGTCGCTCCGGCATCAGTGCCGAGAGGATCTCATCCCAGAGCCGGCGATCCCGCGGAAAGCGATCGCGTTGGTTCACGACCTCCAGGCCGATGAGGTGATCGTGCCTCCGGTAGTAGGGGAGGTAGTACTCCGCGGGAAGCTCGTAGCGGCCCGGATGGAAGAAAACTGCGAGGCCGTCCTTCCGGCCGATCTCACGAAAGACCTCCTCCTCCGTGATGTCGGCCCGCCGCTGGAAGAGCGCGGCGATAACCGGGCGGTAGTTTCTCCCGTCGATATCGTAGTCCGAGAAGTAGCTCCCGATATGGTGCGTGTCCGAGATCTCGTTTCCCTGTATGGGAAGCATCCCGAGCTCCTCGGGGTTCCGGCCGTATGCTTCCCACGGCCAGGTGACGGTGTTGTGATCGGTGAGTGATAGGATGGTGTAGCCCGCCTCGCGGTAGCGGTCGATAACGTTTGCCGGATGGTGGAGGCCGTCGCTCTCGGTGGTGTGGGTATGGAGGTTGGCACGGTGATGCCCGACCGATTTCAAGTCTACGCCGGCGTACGGGTTGTCCAGCTCGATCGTGGGGCGCGGAAGCGGGTTGCCACTATCGCCTGCCGGCGTCCGGCTGATGTGGTCTGTGGGTGTCATAAGCTCGTCTGTCATACGCTCCTCCGTCGCCGGCGGTGCCGGAGTGCCGGCGCCCCGGCACCCGGCATGCGGGAGCGCAGCCAGCAGCATGAGCGACGCCAAGAGCGCGCTCGCCATGGAAGGCGGCCGGTTTCCGGCTCTATGCCGGCACGCGCTTCGGCCGGCGAGCTCGCCCGATAGGCGTCGGGGATTCTTCGTTGCAGCGAGTCCATCTCCGCGAATATAATGGAACGGAACGTTACGGACGGAGCGGAAATGAAAAACTGTGAAAGTAAGGCCGGATTTGCGGCGCGATTGATCGGTAGCCCGGATGTTTTCACGCTTCGACATCGCGTATTCAACGTCATCCTTCTGGTAGGAATATTCATGTCCTTTTCGGCGGCGATCATGAACTTCGTCATCGGTCTGCCGCCGGTGACCGTCGTTATCACCGCGGCCTGTGGTATTGCCACCACGGCAATCTATTTCTACTCGTTTTCCCGCGTTCGCTACGATACTCCCGCGCTTCTGACGGTTCTCATGCTGAGCGTCGTCTTCTTTCCGACGATGTGGCTCATAAACGCGGGAAGCGGTGGGAGCATCCCGTACTACTTCGTCTTCAACACCGGCATTATAGCACTACTCCTGACCGGGGTGCGAAGAATCGTCGTTCTTGCTCTGTTCATCGGGGTAACGTGGGTGCTCTTCCTTGTGGAGTACCACCTACCCCATATGGTATTGCCCTACGACTCGCTTCAGGCACGGTACGCCGACCTGGCGTTCGGGTTGTCGGTAGTTCTGGTTGCCAACGGTTTGCTTCTGGCATCACTGGTGGACAGCTATGTCCGTGAGCGGGAGAGGGCCGAGGAGTACCTTCTGACGCTTCGTGCGCGGAATGACGAGATTCAAGAGAAAAACCGTCGGCTCCAGGCAGAGGAACGGCGGCTTCGCGAGCTGGCCATCACCGATGAGCTCACCGGCTCGTACAACCGGCTCTTCTTGACGGAGTATCTCGAGCGGGCGGTGGAGCGCTCCCGCGGGAACGAGAGAAGCCTTGCGGTGGTGCTTGTCGATGTGGACGACTTCAAACAGTTAAACGACACGTACGGGCATGCTTTCGGGGACATAGTGCTGGCGCGCGTGGGGAATGCGATCGGTGAAGGCCTGCGGAGGGATGACGTGTTAGCTCGTTTCGGGGGTGACGAGTTTGTCATCGTGCTTCCTGATACGGATCCGGAGCAGGCGCTGAAGATCATGGAGCGAGTTCGGCGGAAGATCGCTGCGCTTGCGTGGGAACACGAGATAAGTGTAACGATCAGCGCCGGTATTGCCGAGCTCGTCGAGGATGTCGGGGACTCCGATCGTCTTCTGGAACGGGCGGACGAGCGGCTCTATCTCGCAAAGCATTCCGGGAAAGACTGTGTTGTCCGTCACGACCGCGAAGGCGAAGCATTATAGCTGGAGGACAGCGGATCAGGAGGCGCTTCATGGGAGATTGGTTGTGTTACTCGGAGCTGGCTTGGGTGGACCCGATCCTGGCGCCGCCGGAGGAGTTTGACGAGGAGACTAGGTGCTATATCGCTCTACTGCGGCGGTATACAACGCGCGAGCTGGAATCGCTGTTGCACCTGGGATGCGGCGCGGGGATCAACGACTATGCCTTTAAGCGCGAGTTTGCCGTTACCGGCGTGGATATCAGCCCGGGGATGCTTGAGGTCGCGCGCGGCCTCAACCCCGAGGTGCGCTACCGGGAGGGAGATATGCGAACGGTGCGGCTTGATGACCGGTTCGACGCGGTGGTCATCCCGGATTCGATCTCCTACATGCAGAATGAGTCGGAGCTCCGCCAGGCATTTCGAACCGCTTACGAGCATCTCAATCCGGGCGGGGTCTTATTGGTGGTAGCTCATCTCCGGGAGGAGTTCCAGGACAACAACTTCGTCTATACCGGAAGCCGGGACGAAATAGAAGTGGTGCAGTTCGAGAACAACTACATTTTGGACTCGGAGGCGACACAGTACGAAGCGACGTTCGTGTTTCTGATTAGGCGCGGCGGAGAGCTCGACATCTATACGGACCGTCACGTCCTGTCGCTCTTTTCGCGCTCGACCTTCTCAGAGAGATTGGCCGAGTGGGACTTGGAAGTGCACGAGGTCGCTGCACCGGACTTGTATGGCGCATACGTCATGGCAGGAGGCGAGTATCCTCTACGGGTTTTCGTTGCGACGAAGGCGCTTGCCGCCTCGTGACTGTTTGTTTTCGCGTGATATCTCAGTAAGTTAAGCCGGTAGATGGAACGTCAAGGCGGAACGGTACCAACACGAGAGCGGAGACTGAGGTGAAGTAGCCCGTGGATACCGACCATTGCCGCAACTTGTTGCAGAGTGCGCCGTTTGGCTATGCTCATTGTCGCGTCATCCTGGACGAGATCGGCCGACCGGCTGATTATGAGTTTCTGGAAGTGAACCGGGTGTTCGAGGAGTTAACGAGTCTGCCCGCGGCAAGCCTGGTCAACCGCCGACTCACCG
>PWGF01000231.1 GCA_003554375.1 Spirochaetaceae bacterium | reverse complement strand
CGATGTGTCTTGCGCACCGAGGCAAAGATCGCCTCCTCATCCAGCGGTCGAAGCGTCCGAAGGTCGACCCCTTCCGCGTTGATGCCGTCTTTTGCGAGCTCCTCGGCCGCTTCGAGCACCGTGCGCAACGGCTTCGAGAACCCGATGAGCGTCACGTCATCGCCCGGACGTTTGATATCCGCCTTCCCCAACGGCAGCGTGTACTCCTCTTCCGGCACTTCGCCGGTCCAGCCGTACATGAGCTCGGCTTCCATGAATATGACGGGATTGTCGTCTCTCACTGCGCTCTTCAGAAGCCCTTTGGCGTCGTACGGGCTTGCCGGGGTCACCACCTTCAGTCCGGGGATGTGCGTGTAGATAGCTTGTAGTGCCTGACTGTGCTGCTGCGCCAGGTACTCCGCCGGCCCGTTCGGTCCACGGAACACGGCGGGGACCTTCAGCTGTCCGCCGGACATGTGCCGCATCTTCGCGGCGTTGTTGATAATCTGGTCCAACGCCAAAAGGGAGAAGTTGAACGTCATCCATTCCACGATTGGCCGCAGCCCGACCATCGCCGAGCCGATTCCCACGCCGGTGAAGCCGGCCTCGGTAATCGGTGTGTCCAGAACGCGGGGACTCCCGTACTTCTTCAGCAACCCGCGAGTCACCTTGTAGGCGCCTTCGTACTCGGCCACCTCCTCGCCCATAATGAACACTGACTCGTCGCGCTCCATCTCCTCGTCGATTGCCTGACGGAGCGCATCTCGAAACGCGATTTCAGCCATAACTCTTTAACTCCTACGCGTAGACATCTTCGTACATCGTCTCGACAGGCGGCTCGGGCGACTTCTCCGCAAACTCGACCGCCTCCTCAACTTGCGCCTTCACTCGTTCGTCCATCTTCTTGAACTCTTCGTCCGAGATCAGTTCCGCGTCTCGCATGGACGATCGAAGTACCACGATCGGGTCCTGCTCCTTGAACGACTCCAGCTCCTCCTTCGTGCGGTACTTGGCCGGATCGCTCATGCTGTGTCCCTTGTAGCGGTAGGTCTTGACGTCGAGAAGCGACGGGGTTCCGGTGCTCATTGCCTCTTCCGCCGCTTCCTTGACGGTCTCGTAAACGTCGACAAAGCTCATCCCGTCTACCTGTTTCCCATGCATGCTGTACCCGGAGGCCTTTACGTCGAAGTGCTCCACCGCGCTAACACGGCTGACGGCCGTCCCCATGCCAAAGCGGTTGTTTTCGATGATATAGACGATCGGGAGCTTCCATACGCCGGCCAGATTCAGGCTCTCGTGGAAGGCCCCCTGGTGCACCGCGCCATCCCCGAAAAAACAGAGCGTAACTCCGGGGTCCTCCATGCCCATCACGGCGTGGCGGTACATCTGAGCAAACGCAACACCGGTTGCCGGCGCAATCTGCGCGCCGACAATTCCGTTCCCGCCGAGCAGATGGCGCTCGACGTCGAACATGTGCATGCTTCCGCCCTTCCCGCGGGAGCAGCCGGTAATCCTGCCGTAGAGCTCGGACATCACGCTCCCGGGTTCCATTCCACAAGCTAACGCGTGGCCGTGATCACGATACGCGGTGAGCACATAGTCCCGCGACAGATCGATCGCTCGAGTCGCTCCCACAGCCACGGCCTCCTGGCCGTTGTACAGATGGCAGAATCCTCCGATTTTCCGAAGGCCGTACATCTGAGCCGCCTTCTCCTCGAACCGCCGGATCAGAAGCATCCGCTCCAGCGCCTCGGAGAGAAACGCGACATCGTAATCGCCAAGCTTCTTTGGCTTGGCCGTCTTCGTTCCTTGCTTAGCCATAGTATCCCTCGCCTCTTTCCATTCGTTTCAGGTACGTTTTACCGTTTGGAATCAGACTCCGGCGGTTCACTCGTACCGCGCTATCTCCGTCGCACTTGCTCGAGTCTGTTCGCAGTCCCGCGTCACTTGCGCTCAACACGGCCTCGTTGCCGGACGGGCTCATGGGACGTTATGAGATCCGCACGTGCCCGCTCTTTCCCTCGCCGGCATCCAACAGCGTCATTTCCTCTATGACCGTTTCCAGGACCAGCAGGTCGTCCGTCTTCTGATTCAGGGTCCAGAAGGTCATGAGGTTCCCTCCGAGCGCCTCCTGCACTTCGCCCTGCAGAGCCGGGTTGCGGTATGCCTGCATGACGCCCGTCACATTGAGGACAGTAGTCCGTTTCTTGTTACTGAGCATCCATTCGACCCGAGGCTGTGCTTCGATATGACGGACCTTGGCGAAATCGGGAGCGGTAACCGAATAGAGAAACCCCGGCCTGCCCCGCACCAGAGCCGCTACCATCCAGCGCACATGAGGCAACCCGTTTTCGTCTACCGTCGCCAAAACGCCCACGGGATCGGAATCCACCAAATCCTCCAGCGCATTGAACGCCTCCGTCTGACCTATATCGTTACTATCCATCGAGAAGCTCCTTCTCCAGCGAGCAATTGCGGACCGATTCCACGAATCGGTCAGGATCGAAGAGCGTACTGCTGCTCTGCTTATCCGTTGCCTTTTCCGTCGTCGACCTACTCACTGCCGACTCCTGTCTCGTACCGTTCCTATCGTCCTGCACGCGCCCTGATACCACCGTAACCCGACAACCATCCGGTGCCGTGAAATAGAACCTGGGTGTCTTCCCGTAGGTCCACTCCCAATTCCGGCGTTCCTCAGAGCGCCGCCACACTTCGTCCGGCGAAAGAACCTCGAAGATCGACTTCCACCGTCCACCGAACACCTGTAGAAAACGCCGCCCCACTGCGCCACGAACCCGAGAAACGCTGAGGCCCGGGTTCCATTGGGCCACATTCGCTACCGGCATTCGCTGCGACCTCACCGCATGGGTTTCGACGGCGGCTTCCACCCTCGGCTCAAGCATCGTCGAAAGACGAGCCAAATCGGCCTCCACCAGAAGCGTGGCGTGGTGGAGGACAGCCTGCTTGCGATAACAGAGCGCATTGCCCGAGACCTTCCGGCCGTCCACGAGAATGTCACCGCGTTCCGTGACGTTTCCGTGAACGCCAAGGTCCGCGAGCGCTTGCGCGATAAGCTGAGGCCCTCGGCTGCGCTCGAACCGCTCGCGCGGCCAAACAAACGAGATGTTCAGGTTCCCCCGGCCATGGTATACGCAACCACCACCGGATATGCGCCGGATCAGCGGCACCCCTGCACGCCGCACTCGTTTGGGATCGCACTCGAGCCACGGGTTTTGGTGTTTTCCGATTACAACCGCCTCCTCGTTCTCATATACGAACAGCATCGGAACCGAGGGATCGGCATGGTCCAACGCCAACTCCTCGGCAGCAAGGTTCAAATGTGGGTCAGTGGAGCTGGAACTCCACGCACCGCCGTGGAACCGATTCGATGCCCGACCACCGTCACACATTCACTCAATGTGTACCACTACACCGGATATTTTCAAGACCTACCAGCCGGCGCCCAACGTAGCACCCGATAGATTTGTCCCGAATCTCCGCCGAAAGTGACTGGACGAAGTGACGATTAGTATAATAGATTATCGATTATCGGAAACCTATTTCCTTATCTCTTCGCGACTGTATACGACTGACCGTACCATCCGGACTGAGGAGGCCTCGTGTACAAGGACATCTTTCAGAAACAGGCGATAATGCGGCGAGTGCTCTACTCGCTAGCTCCGATCTATCTCTTCTCACTCTATCTGTATGGCCGGCAAGTCCTCGCCTTGACGGTCGTGGTATTTGCCGTCGGCGTGGGGATCGAATACATCATGGAGCGCCGAAAGGGTAAGAAGGTAAGCGAAGCGGCATACGTCACGTGTGCGCTGTTCACATTAGCCCTCCCTCCTGCAACACCGCTCTGGATTGCCGCCGTTGGGATCGCCTTTGCGATATTCATCGTGAAGGAGGCGTTCGGCGGATTCGGACGAAACGTCTATAATCCCGCGATCTCCGGTCGAGTCTTCGTCTGGATCAGCTTTGCCGCTGTGTTCGACTTCTCCTGGGTCGAGCATGGCACCTGGGGGCGCGTAGGGGAAATCGGAGTCGATCGCGTTACCTCCGCGACTCCAATGACGCTCCTCTCCGACGGCGAAAGCACACCCGAGCTCATGGACCTTCTGGTCGGTACGCACGGTGGATCGATCGGGGAAAGCAGCGTGATTCTCATCGTCGCTGCCGCGATCTATCTCATAGCGACCAAGACGGCGCAATGGCGGCTTATCGTATCCACTTTTGCGAGCGCGGGGATCCTCACGGCGATCTTCTACCATACGGGTCTGACACCGCATCTTCCCGTGGTGCCGTCGCTTCTGTCGGGCAGCTTGATCTTCGTCTCGGTGTACTATGCTACGGATCCGATCACTGCGCCGAACAAGAAGTCGGCCCAATGGATCTACGGGCTGATCATCGGCGGGGTAAGCGTCGTGGTAAGGGGATTCGCAGGCTTCCCGGAAGGAACAAGCCTCGGAATTCTCGTCGCCAACACGTTCAGCTCCCTGCTGGACGAGATCATGCCGAAAGCGAATAAGAAGACCAAGGCGAAGGCCACCAAGAGAGCCGCCGCACAGACGGCCTAACGGAAGGGGACCGAGATGAACAAGCAGAGCGCGATCTATACGATAGTCTTCACCTTCATCGTCTCATTTGCGTTCGTGTCGATTCTCGCGTTCGCCAATCAGGCGACCGCAGAGCGGGTCGAGCAGAATCAGAGAATTGCCCGACAGCGGGCGTTCCTCAACGCCATCGGCATTCCGTGGGAGACGGAGGATGAGATCCTGGACCTGTTCGGCCAAGTCGAGGAGCTGGAAATCGAAGACACGCTCGTGTACCGCACGGAACACGACGGCCACACCATATACGCCAAAGAGTTCAGTGGGCAGGGCCTCTGGGGAACAATCCGTGGCGTCCTGGCGCTTCGCGAGGATTTGGAGACCACTGCCGGTATCGAGATCATCGATCACGAGGAGACGCCGGGCCTCGGCGGCCGGATCACCGAGCAGGAGTTCAAGGAACAGTTCCGGGGCCGGCGCTTCCCTGGAGGAGAAGTGCGCGCGGTACAGGAGGCAGCCGAGGAGGGCGAGATTGCGGCCATTACCGGCGCAACCGGAACCACCAACGCAATGGAGCGAATTCTCAGTGCGGAGCTCGATCGCTTCCGTGAGCTCCTGGAGGGTAGCGAGGTATGAGCGATACTGCGGCACCGAAAACAGCAAGCGGAGTTCTGGCCAACAACCTCTGGCACTCGAATCCCATCTTCATGCAGGTACTGGGCATCTGCTCAGCTCTGGCGGTAACGAACCTACTCGTCAACACGGCGATCATGAGCGTGGGCGTGATCTTCGTGATGGGCATGACCAATCTCACCGTGAGCCTGCTCAAGCACGCTATTCCCCGGAAAGTGCGAATGATCGTCCAAACGCTTATCATCGCCTTCTACGTGATCATCGTGGACATCGTCCTGCGTGCTTATCTTCCGGACATCCATGAAGCGTTAGGACCGTACGTCGGCCTCATCATCACGAACTGCATCATCATGGGCCGCGCCGAGGCTTTCGCCCAATCCAACGGACCGGTGCTGAGCTTCTGGGACGGTGTCACGTCCGGCCTCGGGTACATGGGAGTCCTGATGACGGTCGCCTTGATCAGAGAGCTATTCGGCTTCGGCTCGCTGTTCGGCTTCACAGTCCTGCCGGAGCTATGGGAGCCGTGGATTATAATGGTGATGCCGCCGAGCGCGTTTTTCTTGTTGGGCATCATTATCTGGATTGGAAAAGCACTCATGAATAGGGAGGAAGCACCGGCATGAACGCACCAGATATCGGACTTTGGACATTGCTCTTCGGCTCCATCTTCACGAGCAACATTCTCCTAGCCAACTTCCTGGGGATGTGCTCGTTTATATCGATCTCGAAGGACATGAAATCATCCAACGGGCTTGGGATGGCGGTCACCGTGGTGCTCACGATCACCGCGTCCATCAACTGGGTAATCCTTCGGTTCGTCCTAATGCCGCTCGACCTGCTCTATCTGCGGTTCATCATCTTCATCATCGTCATCGCGGCAATCGTCCAGATGTTGGAGATGATAATCGATCGGCTCAGTCAGTCGCTCTACATGAACCTCGGCATTTTCCTGCCGTTGATCACGGTGAACTGTGCGATTCTCGGGGTGAGCCTCTTCGTCGAAATTCGGGAGTACAGCTTCATCCAGACCGTGATATACGGCTTCGGCTCGGGATTAGGTTGGTGGCTTGCCATCATGGCGCTCGCGGCTATGCGCAAGAAGATCGAAAAAGCACCGGTGCCGCCGGCACTTCAGGGCTCGGGAATCACAATGATCACCATCGGGCTCATGGCCATGGCCTTCATTGGTTTCGGCGGCATGCTGCCGGTGCAATAAGGTGAAATGGCCCACACGGAAGACCACGCAAGGAGAGAAGGATGCCGAGTTTTCTGGTAGCACCACTAGCGATATCCGGGATCAGCGCGGGGCTGGCCGCGCTTATCTCCATAACCGACAAGATCGTAAACAACTACGGTGAGCTCACCATCAACATCAACGACGGCAAGCGGGAGATGAACGTTACCGGCGGCGGTAACATGCTGACTACTCTGGCCGAGGAGCAGATCTTTATCCCCTCCGCATGCGGCGGCCGAGGCAGTTGCGGGGAGTGCAAAGTGAAAGTCACCTCCGACATCGGGCCGCATCTGCCCACGGAGATACCGTACATGAGCCGGCAAGAGATCGAAGACAATGTACGGCTCTCCTGTCAGGTGAAGCTCAAGACCGATGTGGACCTCGAGATCCCGGACTATCTCTTCAACATACAGCGCTATAGCGCGACGGTGGAGCGGATCTCGGATCTTACCCATGATATCAAGGAGATCTATCTCCGCCTGAACGACGATCAGAAGATCGAGTTTTCCGCGGGCCAATACGCGCAGATCGAAGCACCTCCCTACGGCAAGGTCAAGGAGCCTACACAGCGCGCGTATTCAATGAGCTCTTCCCCCAGTGACAAGAAGCACCTCGAGTTCATGATCCGGCTGGTTCCCGGCGGGATCCTCACCACCTATGTACACGAGCACCTCAAGG
>PWGF01000015.1 GCA_003554375.1 Spirochaetaceae bacterium | reverse complement strand
GGCTCGCGCCTCACTGCGCCGATGATCAGCAGCATCAGTCGGTCAGTAAGAACCGCCAACACCACGATCGGGATGACTCCCATGACGATCAGGTCGGAAGCCCCCTGGTTAAGCCCTTGGAAAACGAAATTTCCCAACCCGCCGGCGCCGATGAGCGCCGCTACCGCCGTGTTACCCACCGTCTGCACCGCCGATACTCGCACGCCGGAAAGGAGAATCGGCAGCGCAATCGGAATCTCAACGTGTCGCAACAGTTGCCTCCGCGTCATTCCCATCCCGGTGCCGGCAAGGATGACGCCCGGATCGATGACGGACAAGCTCGTATACGCGTTGCGCACGATGGGGAGAAGCGCATAGAGGCTCAGGGCCAGAAATGCGGGGGTGTTGCCCACGCCCCGGATCCCGAGCTCCCGTAGGAACGGGTAACGTTGGGAAAGAAGCGCCAGCGGAGCGATCATCAACCCGAAAAGCGCAAGGCTCGGAACCGTCTGGAGCGAGTTCACCACGGTGAAGACCGGTCGTCGCAACACCCGCTTGCGCCATGCCCCCACACCGAGCGGGATGCCGACAACCGACGCCGCAAACACAGCCCCAAAGGCCAACCGCAGATGGGCACCGAGCTCGCGAGCAAAGCGGTCTACACGATTGAGATACTCCCGGACAAACCCGAGGTCGTCGAGATACCCCGCGGCCAGAAGAGCAACCGGCAACGCAATCAGGATTGCGGACGGAACCACGCGGGCAATAGCGGAGCCCGCTCGCTTCAACTCCACCGAAATGAGGATCAACGCTGAGAGGAGTAGAAGCCAGAAGCCGCCTCCCGGGCTGACGAGCCCGAACGGGTATCCTCGCTCGGCCAGCATCGAGGTGCCGGTATGAACGATCGCACCCCAACAGACAACGTAGAGCACAACGGCCACGGCGCTCAGCGCGAATCGCCTTCGGACGCCTGCTACAACTCCGGAGAGACCGATGACTACCACGATGGCCGAAAGCACCGGTCCGTAGCCGGGCACCTCAAGCCCAGCGACCGGGATGCCGGAAACCAGCCGGTTTTCCTTTATGACGAACAGCGGCAGGTAGAGCGCTGCCCCGCCGATGGCAGCCGCGAAGAGGACCACCTTATCCGGGACAACTACCCGGTGCTTTCGTGCACCGGCGGTATCCGTCATTCCCGAATCACTCATGGGTCAAGATTCCCGGCGACTGGTTTCGATGTGCCGCCCCCTTGCCTAGTTCAGAAATTCGTTCTCTTGCAGGAATTCTCGGGCAACTTGGCGGGCGTCCTCGCCTCCAACGGCAATCCGGCCGTTGAGCTCCTGAAGCATCTCCTTACTCAGCCGTTCGAATACCGGACCGAAAATATCCTCGAGTTCCGGATACTGGGAAGCCACATCGCCACGCACCAGCGGAGCCGGCTCATACACCGGCTGAACCCCGAGGTTATCGCCGAGCACCGTCAATCCGAGCGCGGCAAGCTCACCATCGGTACCATATGCCATGGCAGTGTTGACCCCGTCCTGCTGCTCCGCGGCAGCCTGGATGGTCATTGCGGTGTTCCCACCGGAGAATACCAGCAGCTGGTCGTCACTCAACTCAAACCCGTATTCTTCCTCGAACGCCGGAAGCACGTCCGGCCGCGTTACGAACTCTTCGCTTGCGGCGAGCTTCACCGTCCCACCCTGGTTCACGTATTCGGCAAAATCCTCTTTGGTCGAGAGACCTTCGGCTTCCGCCAAGTCGGAGCGAACCGCGATCGCCCAAGTGTTGTTAGCCGGGGCCGGTTCCATCCAGATCAGCTCATGCTCCTCGTAGTCCAGATCGCGCACCGTGTCGTAGGCGGAGTCGGCATCATTCCACACCCCCTCCGGTGCGTCGTCGCCGAAAAAGAACGCGCCGTTGCCTGTGTACTCCGGATAGATGTCGATTTCGCCGGCCACAATCGCTTCGCGGATGACGTCGGTCGGTCCGAATTCCGTCTCATCGATCACCTCGAAGCCGTGATGCTCGAGAAGCTCCACCATCATACCTCCCAGAAGCGCCCCTTCGGTATCGATCTTGGACGCCACCGTAACCGGCCCTTTGCGCTCCTCCGACTCGTCGACCTCCGACGGGACGAAGGTCAATACGCCGGCAATCAGGAGCACGAGCACCACTGCCGCCCCTACTCCGATTCCTAAACCTTTACTCATCCTGAACTCCCTCCTCTTCTCCACTTGCTGCGCTTCTCCACTTGCTGCGCTGGAGCGCTCCCCTGCAACCAACGAGGGGAGTTTTGGCAGCGCAGCCTGCCAGCTTCCCTTTAGAGTATAGCTCCACTCTTCCTCCGTCAAATCCGTGCTCCGGCTGTCTTCTTTTCACTTCTCACTGCTTCCTTGCGACTGCCGCGGTTCTCCGGTAGAGTAGCGCGGCAATGGCCGACGCTTCGTACTGGTTTGACTACGTCTTTGTTCAGGTGCACGACCTAGAACAGGCCGTTGCCGACTTCGAGCGCTTCGGTTTCTCGGTAGCGCCGGGAGGCCTGGAGCTGCTGCCGCGACTTCGCACTGTCCAGATACCGTTTGCAGACGGCTTTCGGATCTGCCTCGTGGAACGGCCGATTGGCCTAAGGCATCGGCTGGCCCGTCGCCGTGCGCTCGGAAAGCGCGGAGCGCGGCGGGCTCGACGTAAACCGGGCGCTGCGCTCAAGCGCTGGGCGTATTCGCGCTTCGAAGATCCGCGTGATGGCCCGTTCGGCATCTCACTCCTGAAAGGGCCCGGAGCTTGGCCGAAAGACGACTCCGAGCCATCGGAGCCATCGGAGCCATCCGAATCGTCCGAATCGTCCCAGTCGTCCGAGCCCCTGGAGCTCCCCGAGTCATCCGAGCCTCCTGAGTCCGAAGAGACGCGCGAAACTGCGATGGTACCGAGCCGCGCCAAGGAGGCGACGTTCCCCGAGCAGCCGGAAGAGCGGGAGCAGGCGAAAGAGCCGGCCTGTCCGACAGGGCCGGAGCGGCCCGGTTTGCAGCACACCCGGACCGTGCTCCGCTCGGTAGACGACGAAGCAATGAGGACACAGATTCTGCTCCCGGACCACACCTCGGGCCCCATCCTACGGTCGGGCTCGCCCGATCTCGGGATCACCGCGGAGTCAGCCGATCACGGCAACGGCATCCACGGAGTGTTAAGACTTGTCTATCACGTCCCCGAGATTCGGTTCGTCCGCGAATGCTGGGGAGAGCTGCTGTCCGGTGAAGAACCAAGCAAGGCACCGGACCTCCTCCGAATGCCTGAAGAAGAGGAGTGTGAGTCGGAGACCTATCGCCTAGAGAACGGCCTCCTTACGTTCGTGGCGCATGAAGAGTTCCGGCAGCCTGAACTGTTCCGGTTGGAGCTACGGGCGGGATATCCGGGCCACAACGTGGAGCTGGATTACGCCCATACGCACGGGCTACGGCTGCGCATCGTCGACGTCAGCGAAACCTAGCAGAAAGGCTTGCGCACCACGTACCACTCCCGATTCGATCTCATGCCCTCCGGGAAACCGGTGAAATCGAACGGTGAGCCCGTTCTTCTCCAGCAAGTGCGCAAGGCGTTCCCCGGAAGACGGAGCGAGAATGGGGTCGCTGTCTCCATGACTCTGGAACGCCGGCAGGCCGCCGAGCTTGCCAAGCTCACGTTGCCACCTCGACCGGGCAATCAGCGAGCCGGAGAAGAGGAGCAATCCACCCGGCCGTTCGGCGGCAGCAAGCGCCGTTTCCACAGCGACCATCGCACCCTGACTGAAGCCGCCGAGGATGACCCGACTCCACGGTATGCCGAACGACTGAACCAGTTCGGCGACCTCGGCGCCGCTCGCCCTCAGTCCGTCCGGATCCATCTCCTCGAGCCGTGCGAAGTAGTCGCCTACGAGCGCTCGCTGCGCTTCTTCCGGCGAGCGAGGAAACCACGCGCGTCCATACGGAAGACCTGCCCCCGCCGGCGGAAACGGGGCAGCCGGAAAGACCCACCGCGCCGGGAGCGCCCCATTGAGCTCCCCGGCCAATGGCATGAGATCTTCCGCCCCCGCCCCAAATCCGTGACAGAGCACTACCAAGTGCGAAGGATCCTTGGCCGAAGCCTCTGCTATGCGATGTTCCATCGAACCAGATAGCCCTGCTCTGAAGCGAAATCCACTACGGCCTGGGTAACCGTCTTGACCCGGGCCTCCTCTCGACCGGTGACGGTAATCGAAGCTCGGCACTCAGGATGGTTCCAATGCGGATACGAGCCGATCTCCACGTCCGGATGCTCCCGGCGAAACCGCGTAAGCCAGTTCACATAGTGCGATTCGTCCACGCTGAAGAAGACCGTTCCCATCAGGAACTTGCCCCGCGACGGAATCCTCCCGACGATCCGGTCCACCTTCTCCTGAAGAGCGCGGGGCATGCCCGGGAGCAAGAATGCGTTGTCCTTCCGGATCAACGGCCACCCATGTTCACCGTCCATGTCGACTTGGCTTCCCTGCGGCACATTGGCCATTCGCAACAGTCCGTCATGCATGTGCTTGCCGTAGCGCTGCTCCAGGAACCGGCGCATGTCCGGATTCTCCTCCAACGGAACGCCGAATCCCGCCGCCGCCCCCTCCAGGGTCACGTCATCATGCGTCGGACCTACGCCGCCCGAACTGATCACGTACTCGTAGCGAGGGAGGAAAGCGCGAAACGCGTCCGCAATCCGATCCCGGTCGTCCGGAAGAATACGCACCTCATTCGTTGCATAACCGATCTCCCGGAAAGCGCGGATGATGTAAGTCGAGTTCACGTCATCTACCCGAGCTGCGAGAATCTCATCACCGACGAGTATTATCCCTATTTGTCCCATAGCATGTAAGCCACGAGTGTACTCCGGTACCGCCGGACTGTGCAATCACCTCGTGCCTCTGTGACCGTGCCTCCAAGCATTCTCCGGCCGGCCAACACCTCCAAGCCCCCACTGGGCAGCAAGGGCGAAATGGATTACATTGTACTACGGAAACGCGGCTCGTCGAGCTTCGTAACGTGCGCCGTCGCCAGCCGGTGTACATGCGGAGCTGTCGTGATGCTCGAGCTGTACTTCCACCAAATACTGTCCGGCTCGCGCACGTGCCGGGCTGTCCCGCGGGCCGATAAGCAACCGGACGCTGCGAGTGCAGTGGCGCATAGGTCGAGAGGTAACCGTCAAATGGCGAAAAGCGAAGACACCCCGGCTGTTCCGGCTGTGGAGACGCAAGATCTAACGGTAGCGTACGATGAGACTCCTGTCCTGTGGGATATCGATCTGCAGGTGCCGCGCGGCATCACCATGGGGATTCTCGGTCCCAACGGGGCAGGCAAGAGCACGCTCCTCAAGGCGGTGATGGGTATCGTACCGCCGGCCGCAGGAAGCATTCGCGTTCTGGGACAGCCGGCACAATTCGCGCGAAAGAAGCTCGGCTACATACCGCAGCGAACGTCAGTCGACTGGGACTTCCCGACCACCGTCCTCGACGTCGTCCTTATGGGCACCTACGGGCGACTCGGATGGTTTCGCCGCCCCGGGAGACGAGAGTTCGCTCAAGCTCGCGAGGCACTTCGCCGAGTCGGCATGGAGGCTATGGCCGATCGACAGATCAGCGAGCTTTCCGGGGGGCAGCAACAGCGGACTTTCCTTGCGCGCGCACTCGTTCAGGACGCGGAGGTATATCTAATGGATGAGCCGTTTCAAGGAGTCGACGCGCTGACCGAGCGCGCAATCGTGGATCTCCTCCGTGAGCTCAAGGAACGTGAGCGGACCCTGCTCGTGGTTCATCACGACCTTCAGACGGTGGAGTCCTACTTCGACTGGGTTACGCTTCTCAACGTACGCGTTGTTGCCTCCGGTCCGGCCGGATCTGCGTTCACCGAAGAAAACGTGAAGCAAGCGTACGGAGGGCGGATTGAGCTCGTCGGCAATGTCGGTCCGCTCGCCTCAACCGGAAGCAATTCCGAGCCTTCCTCAGCCACATATGCTCAGAACGCTACCTGACTTTTATGAACAATCCGAAAAGCATGATGATCAGCAAGATCTGAATCAGCGCAAATCGTATCAGAACCTGTGTGTTTGACCACTGGCGCACGTTCCGAAAATGATCGTGGAGAGGGAATCGAATATTGTGAAGCACCTTGACTCGGAAGAAGCGAAGCAAGAGCACCTTGACGAGCCCGGTGCCCCCGTTCACCAGAATAACGCTGCTCACAATGAGGAAGAGAAACGGATTCCGTGATACAAGAATCACCACACCGATGAAGTAACCCAAGGCGCGCGAGCCGGCGTCTCCCATAAGAAACTGACTTGGATACGCATTGTACCACAGGTACCCGGAAAGGCATCCGACAAGCACGAACACCATGATCGCCCATCGGGAAGCGTCCGGATAGTGCGGCAGAAGTAAATGGTGCGAAATCTCCACATGCCCGAGCACGAAATAGAGAAGAAGCGCGATACTGATCAAGCCCAGGAGGACCAGCGTACTCGACAGCCCATCGACGCCATCAGTGCAGTTGGTGCTGTTGATCGACAACCAGATGATGGCTACCCCAAGCGGCAAGAACAGCCACCACGGCAGTATGAACTCCCCGGTGACGAACGGAAGCCAGATCGCACTGTAGCGAGGAAGAAGGTAGATGGCTGTAATAAGGGCGATTCCACCGTCTATGGCTCCTTTGATGTACTCGTTCCACGCACGATTGCTACGATCGTCCAAGAAGCCGGAGATCATCGCCAGGAACGTGATCAACAAGACTACTACCTGATCCAACCGAAACGGGACGAAGAGAAGGCTCAACATTAGAAAGATTGTGATGAAAACGATCCCGGACCCGGTGGGCTTTCCGCGCGCTGCGAGTGCCTGCACGGCATACTCGCGACCCCGGTCTTGCGGGAGAAAGCGGGCGGCACCGGGGAGCACGAGCAACGTCACCAAGAACGCTGCAGATGTCCCGGCCACTATCAGAAACAGATATGAAGCCAGTAGTCGAAACGGACCATAGAATTCTTGCAGTAGTACGCCGATATGGTAGAGCATTGCTATCTCCGCGCGCGGTATCCTACCCGCTCCCGGGGCGTGTGTAAACGGGGCGCGTCACATCGGGGTTTTCGTTCGCCCGTCTTGTGC
>PWGF01000180.1 GCA_003554375.1 Spirochaetaceae bacterium | reverse complement strand
GAAGGGGCGGCGGGTATGTTTCTGGAGCGACTGTTCACGGTTCCACGGCTCGATCGACCGCTTGACCACGGATCCATCACCTGGGAGCGCGTCGTCCCCATTCTGGAGACGGTACCATGAGCCGCATCGCCATCGGAATCGACATGGGTGGTACTTGGATCAAGTCCGGGATAGTCGACGGTGATGGGGCGGTGTACGGGGCTCGTCGTACCAGGACACCCCAATCCGGGGCGGAGGATGTGTTGGCCGCGATCCGCAGCGAGGTCGAGGCTCTCGAAAGCGTTGTGAGGCCGCAGGATCGGCTTGTCGGTGTCGGGGTGGCTACTCCGGGCATGGTAGACGACCGTGGATATCTAAACGGCGCGGCGGTCAATATTGCGGGTTGGGAGGAGCTGGATATCGCGGCAGGGCTTCGCCGGAGACTGTCGTTCCCCTTTGTCGTACTGAACGATGCGAATGCAGCGGCTCTGGGTGAGCTTGAGTTTGGCGCGGCAAAGCCTCGTCCCGGCGAGAATCAGCTGGACGAGGAGAGAAGCGTAGCGCTCATCAATGTCGGCACCGGTATAGGATGCGGCATCGTTTTGGGTGGGCGACCGCATGCCGGCCACCGCGGCATAGCCGGAGAGTTGGGGCACCTGGTTGTCCGACCTCACGGCCGGCTCTGCCGCTGCGGCAACCGCGGCTGTATAGAGGCGTATGCTTCGGCAACGGGCATCGTGGAATCCGCTCGCGAGTTGGCGTCGGAGTATGCGGAGAGCCGGAGCGAGGTAGCACGGCGCGTTGCCTCGGAAAACCAAGGGCAGGCAGACCCCGCTTTGGACCCTGAGATACTGTTTCGACTAGCCGGGGAAGGCGATCCTCTTGCGGAGCGTGTCCGCTCGGAGGCTTGTTGGGCGTTGGCGGCGGGGGTGGCGGCTTTGGGGACCACGGTTGGGCCGCCAACGGTGGTGTTCACCGGCGGGGTTATGGGCTCAGCGGCTACCATTATGCCGACCATCCGGGATTTCCTCCGCGAGCTGGTACTTCCACACGTTCACCGGAGTGTCGCGCTGGCATGCGCCTCGCTGGGATCGGACGCCGGGCTGCTGGGCTCCGGAGCGGCGGGCCTTCGACTCGGTGCGTAGTGCACCGAAACGTTGAGCCGAGATTGTGTCCGGCTCACGGAATCCGCCGGTGCGGAAGCATGACCGTACCGTAGACGGGAAAATGGTCCGAAGGGTAACGCCCGTCGCGATGGGTGCGGATAATTCCTGCTCTTTTGACGCCGAGGCCTTCAGGGGCAAAGATGTAGTCGATCTTTACCGTACGCGGCTCGCCGGTGAAGCCGTGGAACGTCCCGGCCTCTTCCTTTGAAGTCTTCTGGGGATAGCGAACGCTGAACGTATCCACCATCGGCCGAGGATCGGTTCGCTCGACCGCATCATAGGGAGTCGGGTGACGCGGATCCTCAGGCTCCGACCGTTCCCGCGGCGAGGCGGAGAGCGGAATCAAGGCCGGATTCGTTGGCGCGGCGTTGAAGTCTCCGAGCAGAAAAGCCGGGCCGGGATCCGACGGAGCAGCGAGCCCGTCGACTATCAACTCGACACTCCGCTCGCGAGCTTCCAACGTTCGGTAATCGAGGTGCGTGTTGTACACGCGAATTGTCTGGTTGGTGAGCTTGTCGCGAAGGGCAGCCCACGTGCAGATGCGGGGGAGGGCGGCCCCCCAAGCGGTGCTCCCCGGCTCATCCGGATCTTCCGACAGCCAAAACGTGCCCGACCGCAGGAGCTCAAAGCGCTCCCGCCGGTAGAAGACGGGATTAAACTTCCCCGCGCTCTTTCCGTCCTCCGAAGCAACGCCCACGTGCTCGTACTCTCCGAACTGCGCTTCGAATTCCTCCAGTTGGCATTGTTCGGGTTCTTGGAGACCGAAGATGTCCGGATCCACCTCCCGAACAATGTCGAACACCATCTCTTTCCGGTGCTCCCAGTTGTCCGGGCCGTCCGGAGCGCTGGCGAGCCGGACGTTAAACGACAACAGCGCAAGGGAGGCTTCGTGCGCGGGGTGCGGGTAGAGCTGTTCCTGCCGGGTGCGATCGCTTGGCGATGGGTGTGGTTGTATCTCGATGTGGCTCCGGGGTTCGGTGTCGACCATCCCGGCGGGGCTTTCGGATTCGGACGCGCGATCGCACGCCGCAAGCGCGACCGTCACAAACGTTGCAACGGCGATAAGAACGAGGGGCGCCTCCAGGAACGATCGGAACCCGACGCATACGGGGGCCTCTCTGGCCGCGGGGTGCGTGGTGATACCCGCCGGCTCGAACCGTCTGAGCATACTGTTCCATTGTACTTCGTTTCAGTTCACGCGCAAGGTTGCCTTCGTGCATCCTTGGAGGAGAAGCCGGTTCCGCATCCAGGACGAGAGTAGGGAAGCCTCGATGGTTCCGGGCGGAGGTGAGCTTTCCTACGTCTGGCGATTCGGAGTATCGTCCCCATCCTTCTCTATGGGCATCAACAGGACGAAGCATAACCGGTTATCCGTTTGGACGATCGAGATTTCCCACCCGTGGGCGTCTACCACCGCCTTTGCGTTGGCAAGCCCGAGGCCGAAACCGCCGTCACGACGGGCCGGAGAGCCGCGGAAGAACGGCTCGAAGGCGTGTTTGCGCTCCTCTTCGCTCATGCCGGGTCCGGTGTTGCAGAAACCTACCCGGACAGACGGTCGCGAGCCGTCACGGGTGCCCGCTGCGCTCTTCGACGGCCGCGAAAAGCCTGCTCCGCAGAACGAGTCCTGCGTTTCCTGAAAATCCGGCAAAACGACATCTGCCGTGAGTTCGATCCGATCCTCTTCATCCGTGTGCTGGAGGGCGTTGGCGAATATGTTTTCGAACACGCGCGTGACCATCTGATCGTCCATGAGCACGTGATGCTGGGCCGGAACACTGATGTGGTAGCTGAACGAGCGCGAATAGAGGCTACAGTCCATCTCGAGCCGCCGGCCGAGTTCGGTGAGAAAGGGAGCGATTCGAATCGGCTTCAAGGTCTTTCGCCACTCTCCCGTCTCTAACCGAGTGAGGTCGAGAAGCTCGCTTACCATCGATTCGAGGCGCCCGGCCTTCTCTCGGATTACGTGCAGGTAGTGCGCGCGTCGCGTTTCGTCACGTACTAAGCCGTCTTGAAGGGCCTCAGCGTAGCCTTCGATGAGCGAGATCGGCGTTCGTAAGTCGTGACTCACTCCCATGATGAAGCGGGCTCGTCGCGCGTATTCTTCCTTGAGCGCGCGGCGCATCTCGTCGAACGATCGGCTGAGGGCGGCAAACTCGTCTTTACCCGTGGGGTGGATCTCGAAATCGAGGTCGCCCGCGGCAATACGCTCGGTCGCTTCCTCGAAAGTCAGGAGATTCCGACGTATCCCGCGGAGGATTCCGTAGCCCATGAGTGCCGCAAAGGCGACGAGCGCTGCACCACCGAAGAGGAAGGCCTCCGTGACCTGCATCCGTTCCAACTGCCCGGCGGAGCTGAGATGGTGTACCACCAAGACCGCCCCGGTGGCACCCTCCTGCGCCGGGGGTGTGTCGGCGTCCACCCCGGCTTCGGGTTGGCCCGGGGGACTGCCGGCTTCCGGGGAGGGTGGGACCTCCGGCGGGTCCGTGTGCGAAGGAAGCGAGGGGAACGACTGGAGCCAAGCTCCCCACTCCTGACCGGAGTCGGCTACAATGCGAAAGACGCGCGCGTAGTCGACCTCGGCACCGACGGAGAACTCCCGCAGACTGGAGGCTCGCACGGTCCCGTCGGCGGTGAACGACGCGATTTCGCTCCCTGCCGGCCTGGCTTGAACCGTCTCCTGGGGCTCTTCGCCGTGAAGAAGTTCTCGAGCGTTCTCCTGTACCCAGCGATACGCGGCGACGCCGGTAGCGGGCTCCTCACGCTCGATACGTGCCACTCGCATCGCAACGGTAGTCGTGGTAACCAAAAGCGGTATCAGCACCGTTCCGACGATGAGGAACGCGAGCTTGGTACGAGTCCTCACGGGATTAGCTCCTCGCGGGCAAACGAGTAGCCGCGTCCTCGTATTGTGCGGATGTAGCGAGGCTCGCCGGGATCCTCCTCGATCTTGCGTCGGAGGCGTTGGATATAGACGCCGACGCTGGACATGTCTCCGTACCGGTTGTCCCAGACGGCATCGTAGATGTGCTCCGGCGTGTGCGGAGTGCCCGGATTCTCGACGAGAAAACGGAGAACCTCGAACTCGCGCGGCGAAAGGCGTACGCGCTCGCTGCCACGCTTCAGAACGTAGCCGTCCAGATCGAGTCTATACGGGCCAAACCGTGCGAGTCGGGAGCCGCCGGAGCCGTATTGGCCGGAAACCGGAGACGGTCCGTCTCTGTCCGGGGCCGGGCCGGCGCCTGCTCTTCGGTCTTCGGCGGAGGGACGCACTCCGGATGTCTCAGCCCCGGCTGCAGCCGCATTTCCAGGTTCTGCGATAGAAGCGGATTCCGCTCCCGTCTTATCATCGGCGCCGTCGGCGAAAGCGCGTTGCGCGGCGCTCTCCGAAAGCTCGCCGCTACCTCGACGCAGGAGCGCGCGGACCCGGGCGACGAGCACTTTCGGCGAGAACGGCTTGGTCACGAACTCGTCGGCGCCTACGCCGAGCCCGAGTATGATGTCCTCGTCCGCGTCCCGTGCTGAGACCACGATAACCGGCACTGAGGAGAAGGCTCGTAGGCGCTGGAGGAACTGGAAACCGTCCATGCCCGGCAGGTTGAGGTCGAGAACGATGAGGTCGACCGCCCGGGCGTCGAGCGCCTCCAGGGCGGATTCGGCATCTTCGTACGTTTGCACCTCGATTCCTTCCTGTTCCAGGTAGAGCGAAATCAGTTCTCCCATCTCGACGACGTCCTCTACCACGAGAACTCGTGCTCTCATTCTATCACCTCTTGTTTGTGCTCCTCAGTCCCGTCCCGTCTCCGCGATGCCGACCCATGGCCGGGAAAGCCCGTCCGAGTCGGCCGGAGCCTCCCGAAGCGTCCCGAAGCCTGCCGCCGGCAGCCCTATCATCCGGCTCAAAGCCCTCACTCGAAGCGAAGCGCGTCGATCGGATCCAGCCCCGAAGCCTTACGCGCCGGATACCAGCCGAAAAAGATCCCCACAAACGCGCTGAACCCTACCGCCACGGCGATGGTCTGCAGCGAGATGATTCCCGGGATGCCGATGATGCTCGATACCACCCGCGCAGCGCCGGTTCCGGCGAGCCATCCCAGAAGACCGCCAACCGCCGCTAGAATGATCGCCTCCAAAAGGAACTGAATCATGACGTCATGCCGGCGGGCTCCGACGGCCTTTCTGATTCCGATTTCGCGCGTCCGTTCGGAAACGGACACCAACATGATGTTCATGATTCCGATTCCGCCGACCAGAAGCGATATCCCCGCGATACTGGCCAGTAAGCCGGTGAGCGTGCCCATAACCGACTGGAGCGTCTGGAGGATATCGTCTTGCGTAAGGATATTGAACGGGTCGCTGCCGTCACTGCGTGTACCCAGATCGGCTCGCAGCACGTGCGCGATGTCGGCGCTTGCCTGAGCCATGTCGTCGCGGTCGGCGACCTGTGCTCCGATCGAGCGTACTTGTTCGCTTCCGGTCAGCCTCCGCATGGCGGTGGTAATCGGGATTACGATCATCTGGTCATGGTTCTGGAAGCCGCCGCCCCCGCGCGCCTCCATGATGCCGATCACTTGGTGGGTCGTATGCCCGATGCGGATCGATTGGCCGATCGCGCCGCGGAACCCGAAGATGTCGTCGGCAATATCGGCCCCGAGTACCGCGGTGTGGGTACGGTTGTCGATGTCTGCCTGGGTCATGAAGCGCCCCTCAGCGAGCTGCCAATTCTGCATGTCCGCGTACGCAGCCGTCGTTCCAACAATCTCTACGCTGCGGCTCTCCCGGCCGTAGCGCACGTTGGTGCGCTGGGAAACTTCGGGAGCAACGCCGCTGAGGGCAGGGACGGCCTCCGCGATCATCCGGGCGTGCTCCCATTCCAGCTGCTCCCCGGTGGGGCCGGCACCGCGGACCCGGGAGCGATCCGGTGTAACGGTGATGAGGTTACTTCCCAGACCTTCGATCTGCGATCGGACATCGGCCTCAGCTCCTTGTCCGATGGACACGAGCGCGATGACCGCCGCAACCCCGATCAGAATCCCCAAGGTGGTAAGCCCTGCGCGGAGCTTGTTCCGGGTCAGGCTCTGAAACGCGGATTGCGCGTAGTTGCCGACGTACGCGGCCAGTGACTTGAGCCCTCGGCGGCGCACCAACGGCGCCCCTTCGTCGGTGGGGAGCTGGAATCCGCCGCTCTCGGGAACCGTCCGGTCCTCGACCGGCTCGTCCGCCAGAATGCTCCCGTCCTGGAACTTCACAATGCGCTCGGCGTAGCGCGCGATGTTATCCTCGTGCGTGACGAGGATGACCGTCATTCCGGCCCGGTTTAGGTCGGAGAGAAGTTGCATGATCTCCTCTCCGCGCGTGGAATCGAGGTTGCCTGTCGGCTCGTCGGCCAGGATCACCTTGGGGCCATTTATGAGTGCCCGGGCGAACGAAACACGCTGTTGCTCTCCGCCGGAAAGCTCTTGGGGGCTGTGCGCCGCTCGATCCGGAAGCCCGAACGTTTCCAAAAGCTGCTCCGCTCGCGTGCTCCCCCGGGCATACCCCTGGTAGAGGAGCGGCAGCTCGACGTTGTCCTTCGCACTGGTCCGGGCAAGCAGGTTGAACTGCTGGAAAACAAACCCGATGGTCCGCCCGCGGATAGCCGCCAGCTCGTCATCTGAGAGGCGCGAAACGTCGGTTCCCGCCAAAATGTAGCGGCCGGCGTCGGGCCGGTCGAGGCACCCAAGCTGGTTCAGAAACGTCGATTTCCCGGATCCGGAAGGCCCCATGATCGCAACGAACTCGCCTTCGCGGACCGTCAGGTCTACTGCTCGAAGCGCGTGCACGTGCTCGTGACCGAGCTTGTATGTTCTGGTCAACCCTTCGACGCGCACGATTTCGCGTCTGGTGTCGGTGTCGCTCGGTCCTGTCTGCATTAGAAGCCACCTCCGGGAGGACCGCCGCCGGGGCCGAAATCGCCGAAGTCGACATCAGGGACCTCGTGCGGGTCGGCCACGATTTGTT
>PWGF01000001.1 GCA_003554375.1 Spirochaetaceae bacterium | reverse complement strand
CCCGCTGAGAACGTTGGATCTATCGAGCCACAGCCACGGGGGCGGAGCTCCGGTGGTATGTGTGGCGTGAGGGTCCCCATGGGCGCTGCCGGCGCCGTTCGTCCCAAGCTATATCTTGGCAGTTGCCGCAGATCTGTTATACTGGGCACGTCAAAGCTGGGAGGGGAGCAGCTACGGTAGTCGTCACTTCTTCCGACAACAGGCTCCCATTATAGCTTGGCTTCGATTGCTCAGAACAGAAGGTTTGGGGGAGCTATGGCTCAGAAGCAGGCAACCAATCAACGCGGAAAACGCCCCACGACCTCGACGGGAGAGAGTCAACCACGGACTAAGGACGCGCAGAGTAGCGATCAGCGCTCTGCCCGGAGCTCGAAGACGAAACGTGCCGCGCGACAGGCTCCGAAAGGCGGAGGCGGCGCTCGCCCTGCGGGCCGAAACGGCGACAATGTTGCGTACGACGAGAGCAAGATCAAGACGCTCAGCAGTCTCGAGCATATCCGGTTGCGTACCGGGATGTACATCGGCCGTCTTGGAGACGGCTCCAACGGGGACGACGGGATCTACGTTCTGCTCAAAGAGGTCATCGACAACGCCGTAGACGAGTACATCATGGGCTACGGCAACCGGGTCGACGTCAAGCTGGAAGGAAGCCGGGTCAAGGTTCGTGACTACGGCCGGGGTATTCCGCTTGGGAAGGTCGTGGAGTGCGTGAGCGTCATCAACACAGGCGCTAAGTACAACGACGAGGTGTTCCGGTTCAGCGTCGGCTTGAATGGGGTAGGCACCAAAGCCGTAAACGCCTTATCGGAGCACTTTCGCGTCGTAGCTATCCGGGAGGGCAGGTACACGGAGGCCGTTTTTAGCCGCGGAAAGCTTCTGGAGCAGAAGAGCGGTAACGCCGGCAAACAGAAGAACGGAACCTACGTTGAGTTCCAACCGGATTCGGAGATCTTTGACGAGTTCGCCTTCAATGAGGAGTTCATCGAAGAGCGTCTATGGAACTACGCCTATCTCAACAGCGGGCTTGAGCTCTCTCTCAACGGGCGCGTGTTCAGGAGCAAAAACGGCCTCTATGACCTGCTCTCGGCGGAGGTGCAGGACAGCGGTCTCTATGAGATCGGGCACTATCGCGGGGAACATCTGGAGTTCAGTTTCACGCATACGGAGAACTACGGAGAGACGTATTTCAGTTTCGTCAACGGTCAGTACACCAGTGATGGCGGAACCCATCTCTCGGCGTTCCGGGAAGGTATCCTCAAGGGCGTCAACGAGTTTTTCAAGCGCAACTACTCGGGCCAGGACGTCCGTGAGGGGATCGCGGGAGCTATCTCGGTGAAGCTGACGAATCCGGTCTTCGAGAGCCAGACCAAGAACAAGCTGGGGAACACCGAAATACGCAGCTGGATCGTTTCGGAAGTTCGGAGCGCGGTTGTGGACTTCCTCCATCGCCGGAACGGCGTAGCCAAACGTCTCGGAGAGAAGATCGCATCGAACGAGAAGCTCCGGAAGGAGCTCAATGCGGTCAAGAAAGAGGCCAAGGAGAAGGCACGGAAGATCGCGCTCAAGATCCCGAACTTGAAGGACTGTAAGTATCACTTGGGAGACGGCCTGAAGGGAGAGGAGTCTACCATCTTCATCACGGAGGGGCAGAGTGCTTCCGGCTCGATGGTGAGCTCCCGTGATCCATATACCCAGGCCATCTTCAGTCTCCGTGGTAAGCCGCAGAACGTCTTCGGCAAGAAGCAGAGCGAGCTCTACAAGAACGAAGAGCTCTACAATATGATGATGGCGCTTGGGATCGAGAACGACGTGGAGAACCTGCGCTATTCGCGAGTAGTCATCGCAACGGATGCGGACCATGACGGGTTTCACATTCGGAACTTGCTCCTGACGTTCTTCTTGAACTATTTCGAGGAGCTGGTAGTCCGCGGACATGTCTACATCCTGGAGACTCCGATATTCCGCGTACGCAACAAGAAGGAGACACGTTACTGCTACTCGATCAAAGAGCGTGACCAGGCGGTAAAGGAGATCTCCAACCCGGAAGTAACGCGGTTCAAGGGTTTGGGAGAGATCAGCCCGAAGGAGTTCGGATTTTTCATTGGCGAGAACATGCGGCTGGTCAAGGTTACCCTCAAGAGTCTCAAGGAGGTACAGGATACCTTGAACTTCTACATGGGCAAGAACACTCCCCAGCGGCGCGACTACATCATGGAGAACTTGCTGTAGGAGAAGCGGAAGAGTCTTCTTTGGGAGATCCTGCTTTCGGAGAACCTGCTGTAGCGGATTCCGCCGGGATGCCTGCCGAGGAAGTCACCGTTCGGAGCTGCAGAACACGAAGTTATGGCCTACGTAAACACGCTTTTCAATAAGAACTTTCTCGAGTACGCCAGTTACGTCATAAAGGACCGGGCTATTCCGGATCTGGAGGATGGGCTCAAGCCGGTACAGCGCCGCATATTGCACACGCTCCTCCAAATCGACGACGGCAAGTTCCACAAGGTTGCGAACGTCGTCGGCGAGTGCATGAAGTACCACCCCCACGGGGACGCATCGATCTACGCGGCGCTGGTGGCGCTCGCCAACAAAGACCTCTTCATCGACAAGCAGGGAAACTTCGGCAACGTGCTCACCGGCGACGAGGCGAGCGCGGCGCGGTACATCGAATGCCGTATCCTTCCCTTTGCGCGGACGGTTCTTCACAATCCGGAGCTCACCGAGTACACGCCGAGCTATGACGGCCGAAACAAGGAGCCCGTCGTCTTCCCCGCCAAGCTCCCGCTCGTGCTGGTGCTGGGGGCCGAAGGAATCGCGGTGGGGATGTCCACGCGGGTGATGCCGCACAATCTGGTGGAAGTCATGAAGGCAATGCAGGCCGCGCTTCGAGGCGAAGAGCTCGAGCTGTATCCGGATTTCCCGGGAGGCGGACTCGCCGACGTACGCGAGTACAACGACGGACAGGGCAAGGTCCTGGTCCGCGCGAAGCTCGACACCTCGGATCCCAAGCGCATCGTCATCCGCGAGATACCGTTCGGCACCACCACCGAGAGCTTGATCGCCTCCATCGAGTCTGCCGCCAAGCGCGGCAAGGTGAAGGTGCAGCAGATCAACGACTACACGAGCGAAGAGATCGAGATCGAGATCAAGCTGCCGCGGGGGGTCTATGCGCGCGACGTGGTGGACGCGCTCTACGCGTTCACCGACTGCGAGGTCGCCATCAACGTGAATCTCCTCGTTATCCACGAGAACAACCCGGTACAGATGAGCGTGAGCGAGGTTGCTCGGTACCACGCCGGGCGGCTCGTCGAGATCTTGAGGAAGGAGCTGGAGCTCGAAGAGCGGCAGCTCAAAGACCGGCTGCATGCGCGGACGCTCGAGCGGATCTTCATCGAGGAACGGCTCTACAAGCGGATCGAGGAGGAAGAGACCCAGGAGGCCGTCGTAGAAACGGTCAAAGCGGGGTTTGTGCCCTATGCCAAAGAGATCAAGCGGGAGGTGACCGACGAGGACGTCGAGCGTCTTCTCAAGATTCCGATTCGCCGGATCTCGCGCTACGACATCAACAAGGCGCGCAAGGAGATGGAGGAGATCAAGGCGCGTCTCAAGGAGGTGCGTGGGCATCTGACCGACGTACCGACATACGCCATCGGGTTCCTCGACGAGCTCGTCACACAGGAAGGCCCCAAGCACGAGCGGCGGACCGAGATCACAAGCTTCCAGCGAATCGATGCCCGGGAGGCTGCCGGCCGAAACCTTCCGTTGCGGTATGACGGCGAGAGCGGATACCTCGGGACAGGCGTTTCCGGAGGAAAGGAGCTCTTCAAGGTGAGCGAGTTCGATCGGATCCTCGTGATGCGGGCCGGAGGAACCTACTCGGTGATACCGGTTCCGGAGAAGCTCTTCGTGGACAAGGGGCTTCTCTCCTGCGGGCTAGCGGATAGGGACGCGCTGGCGGAGCGCGTCTTTACGATTGTGTACCGCGATCCCGAGACCGGCTACCCGTATATCAAGCGCACTCGGATCGAGCAGTACATCACCGGCCGCTCGTATGAGATTGTCCCAACGGGAGCGACGGTGCTTACGGTGACCACCCGTGAGGATGTGGCAGTGAAGGTGAGCTACAAGAAGACGCCGCGGATGCAGGTTACCGAAGAAACCTTCCCGGTCGGAGACTTTCTGATCAAGGGAGCGCAGGCCCGCGGTACGCGTCTTGCGCCGAAACAGGTGCGGAATGTGCGGGTTATCAAGGGCAACGGATCGTCCGGCGGTTCCGGATCGAACGGGCGCGCGCGGAATGGTCGCACTCGGAAGGGGTGAACGGAGGAGCGTCTTGGCCGGCGTTCCGAGGCTGTGGGCCCTTGAAGAGCCGCGGTTTCTCCAACTTCTCTCTATAGATGAGCTTCTATCACATTAGCTTGTCCGCTTTCACGTCGTGTGGTATGTTTACCTGACATTCCAGTGGCCAACGGCTATTCCAGGGTTGTCATATAAAGGGAGCGCATATACATGAGTGATCTAATAAGGTGGGAAAAGAAGTTCAAAGTTGGAAACAGTAGAATCGACTCTCAGCACAGAAAGCTGTTCCATCTTGTTAATGAGCTCTACAAGGCGATGCAGCGGGGTGAAGCCCAGGAGCGGCTCGATGTAATCTTGGACGAGCTGGCGCGCTATACCGACTACCATTTCCGGGACGAGGAGGGGATCTTCAACGCGACGGCGTACCCGGAGAAGGAGAACCACTGCGCCTTTCACCGGGAGCTCATTGAGAAGGTCCAGGATCTCCAGAAGCGCCGGGCCTCAGGTGAGATCCTCATTACGGTTGAAACGCTCGAGTTTCTCAAGGATTGGGTGAGCCGGCACATCATGAAAACAGATCAGGGGCTACGGCCGTACATCCAGATCGACGATGCCGGCGACACGGAGGCTGTTGAGAGTCGGGATTAGTGCGGGCGATAGGCGCTGTTCCGAGCAACGAAAATGCGAGGAACGACCGAGTAGTTCGGAAAAGTGCGGGTTGACGCCGCCGGCATACCCCACTCAAGCGAGTCCATGCTGTTACAAGACCTCGGAGCGTTCGCGAGGCCTCTGGAATAGGGGCGACGCCGGGCGAGCCGGCGCCGCCGAAAACGCTCTTGCTTCCGGAGCACTTGAGCTCCAACGCAGTTCCGGGCTTGGTCTACTCCTCGGACTCAAAATCGGTGTCGTAGTTCAAGCCGGCGGTGGCCTCTCCGTCCACCAAGACGTAGGAGACGCCAGGATTGATCTCAACGTCTTCGGAGTTCTCACCATCCCCGGTAGCCACCAGGGCGAATACGGCGTAGATCCCTCCGTCCACGACGGTCTCCTCCGCGTCTTCGTGATCTATCTTCCCTTGGACTACTTCGGCATCGGTGTAGACCTTCTCGGTCACGGTGCCGTCGGCGTACGCTTCATCGCCTTCCGCAACTCCGTAGCCGGCATCCATATCGATGTCCTCGAGGTCGTCCGGAATCTCCTGGTCGTCGAGCCAGCTCTCAGTTGCCTCTTCGATGGCTGACTCCTGCTCTTCCTCGCTCATCTCTGCGAACTCTGAGATGCTTGGCTCCAGGTGATCCTCGATTTCGTCGGTCGGAATCTCCTCCAGCCAAACGTCGACTCGGCGGAAATCTTCGTCGTCGAGTTCTTCGACCGTGACGGTGACTTCGCCGTCGTCGAGCGCGTCGAGGAACATGCCGACATCGAAGAGGTCGTCCAGCAAGCCCTCGAGGTCGCACGAGACGAGCGCGGTGCTTGCCACGAGCGCGACCGTTGCAAACGAGATTCTCCTTGCAATACTCATGTGGGCTCCTCCTTGGCGGTATAGAGTTGTGTTACTAGAATCTACCACGCCGTATCGGGCGCGACCATGAGGCGCTCGAAACGACGGGCCGTATGATAAGCGGGCGGATACGGGGGCCGGAGCGTCGCCGCGACGGCGGCGGCTGAAAGCCGCTGAAGCGAGTGCTAACCCGGCTCACCACACCGCCAGGGGCCCCGGCAAGCGCCCACGACCACCCGCTCGTAGCCGCGCTTCCAGGCGGGTTGTCCAACTGCGTTTGCCCTGGACCGGGAGGCTGGGAGCCCTTGACAGGCGCACGTGTCCACGGGAACCATCGTAGCCGGGGAGCGCCAAAATACCAGACCGGTCGCGGGGTAGCTTGGGGCCGGATTAGCTGAGCAACCGAGAGAAGGAGTGCCTATGACGCGAGATGTGCAAACCACTGAGGAACCGGTGCAAGAGTATACTCCGGAGATGGAGGAGCGGCTCGCGCATATTCACGAGCGGATGCGCCATGTTGTGCCGGAGCCGGAATGGGAGCTCTTTGCGCCGGAGATCGATGCGATCGAGCGACTCAAGCGGAAGCGCCGAGCGGTGATCTTAGCCCACAACTACCAGACGCCGGAGATATTCCACGGCGTAGCCGACATCGTAGGAGACTCGCTGGGCCTGGCGCGAAAAGCCGAGGAGAGCGATGCGGAGGTCATCGTGCTGGCCGGGGTGCACTTCATGGCGGAGACAGCCAAGCTCCTCAACCCGGAGAAGACCGTTCTCATTCCGGACGTGGAGGCGGGGTGCTCGCTTGCCTCCTCGATTACGGGAGCCGACGTGCGGCTCTTGCGCCAGGCGTATCCGGGTATCCCGGTGGTGACTTACGTGAACACGTCCGCCGAGGTGAAGGCGGAAAGCGATATCTGCTGTACGTCGAGTAACGCGGTGAAGGTGGTGGAGTCGCTCGGTTCCGATCAGGTGATCTTCCTGCCGGACGAATACCTGGCCAAGTACGTAGCAGGCGAGACCGACGTGAAGATCATTAGCTGGGGCGGACGGTGCGAGGTACACGAGCAGTTCACCGGAGACGAGATTGCATCGTTCCGCCAAGGTTTCGATCACCTCGTGGTCCTTGCGCATCCTGAGTGCCCGCCGGACGTGCTCTCGGCGGCGGACTTCACGGGCTCCACCTCGCAGATGATCGACTACGTGAAGGGACGGCGGCCGAGCCGCGTGCTGATGGTGACCGAATGCTCGATGAGCGACAATGTGGCCGCGGAGGTCCGCGACGTGGAGTTCGTGCGCCCCTGCAAGCTCTGCCCGCATATGAAGCGCATCACCCTGCCCAAAATCAGAGAGTCTCTCCAGCAGCTTG
>PWGF01000137.1 GCA_003554375.1 Spirochaetaceae bacterium | reverse complement strand
GGAAAGCGCTCGATATCATGGAGTTGGCGCCGTTGTCCGGTTACCGGTATCCGCTGCAAGGCTCAGATTCGCTGGAGGATGTTCTGGGCACCGACGTGATCGTGATTGCAGCCGGAGCCCCTCGAACGAGCGATCTCAGCCGCCGGGAGCTTCTGGAGCAAAACCTCCCTGAAGTGGAGCAGCTTGCTTCCAGCTTACGCGACTTCCAGGGCGTGGTGGTGGTGGCAACCGAGCCCGTTGATCCGCTCGTGACGATCCTTGCTCGAATGGCGCAGCTTCCGCCCAACCGCGTGATCGGCGTGGGATGCGCGGTAGACTCGCTCCGATTGCGGTCACTCCTGGCAACAGAGCTGGACACTGCTTCGGAGGATGTAAACGCGCTCGTCATAGGTCGGCATGACGCAGACCTGATTCCGCTTCCTCAGTATTGTCGCGCAGGAGGCGTGCCCGTTTCGAGTTTCATCCCCGAATCTCGCCTCAAGGAGATCGTCGACGAAACCAGGCAGGCGGGCACCGACATTCTCCGCGATGAGGCTGCGGGAAGTGCATTCTACGCTCCGGCGACGGCCGCCGTGGACATCGTCGAGGCAATCGTCCGCGATACCGGCCGCGTGCTCCCGGTAACGACCGCGCTGCAGGGGCAGTACGGCCTGCACGGAGTAGCTTTGAGTCTTCCGGCGGTGCTTGGCGCCGAGGGAGTCCGCCGCCTCTTCGAGCTCCAGCTGGACCGGGACGAGCGCCGCCGGCTCGATCACGCAGCGGAGACTGTGCGGCGGATGACGGTGGAAAGAAAAGGACGCGGACATGGGCATTGACAGGAGAGAGAACATGGCAAAGAAGGTAGCAGTCATTGGTGCCGGGAATGTCGGAGCGACGTGCGCATACTTCGTAGCCAAATCAAACATCGCCGACGTCACCTTAGTAGACGTCGTGGAAGGAATGCCGCAGGCGAAGGCCGACGATTTCTCCCACACGGCACCGTCCACCGGTTTCGCGCGAACGGTAGCCGGGACCAACGACTATGCAGAGATCGCGGGAGCGGATGTCGTCGTCCACACCGCCGGCATCCCACGGAAACCGGGCATGGACCGAATGGATCTCCTCAAGACCAACGTGGGGATCGCGCAAACAGCCGGCAAGAATATCGCCCACTATGCGCCGAATGCAGTGGTTATTGCGGTAGCAAACCCGCTCGATATCATCTCGATGGTGCTGCTCCGTGAGACGCAGTTCCCCTCGCGCCGTGTCGTGGGGATGGCAGGAATCCTCGACTCGACCCGCTTCCAGTACTTCATCGCCGAAAAACTTGGTGTCCTCCCGGCGGACGTTCAAGCGATGGTTCTCGGCGGGCATGGCGACAGTATGGTGCCGCTGCCGAGCTACACCTCGGTAGCAGGAGTCCCGGTCAAGGAGCTTCTGGACAAGGCGACCATAGAGCAGTTGATCGAAAGAACCCGAAAGGGCGGCGGTGAGATCGTTTCGTACCTGAAGACCGGAAGCGCGTTCTATGCGCCGGCGGCGTCGGCTGCACGCATGGCAGAGGCCGTAGTAACCGGACGGAAGCGCTACTGCCCCGCAAGTGCGTATCTCGACGGCGAGTTCGGGTATCAAGGAATCTATCTCGGGGTTCCGATCGTACTCGGCTCCGGAGGTGTAGAGCGTATTATCGAGCTCCCACTCTCCCAACAGGAAAAGGCCGATCTCGATACGTCCGCCGAGCACGTACGCGACGGTGTGAAGACGCTGGACAGTATCGATACCAGCGGGTGAGGATGGGCGCGAAGGGGGCAGCCATGAGCTCGGAATTCTGGAACCCATATCGACACGGGTTTGTGCGCGTTGCGGTGGCGGTGCCGGAGCACCTCCCCGCGGAGCCGGATTTCAACGCGGAGCGCACTGTCGTTATCGCGGAGCAGGCCGCGGAGCAGGGCGCCGTCGTGACGCTCTTCCCGGAGTTGGGCCTTACCGGGTACTGCCTGGACGAGCTCTTTCGCCAGCGCCAGATACTTACAGCCGCCGAAGAGGCACTGGCAACCGTCCTTCGGGCGAGCCTCCAACTGCCGGGGATCGTTGTAGTCGGTCTCCCGCTTCGCTTCTCCGACCAGCTCTTCAACTGCGGCGTCGCACTCTGCGGCGGGCGGATTGTGGCTGTTGTGCCCAAGCAGTTCTTGCCGAGTTACGGCGAGTTCTATGAGGGGCGTTACTTCTCCTCTGCCTCGTCGGCCGCATTCCGCAGAGTCGAGTTGCTCGGCCAGTCCGTACCATTCGGGACCGACCTCTTGATCTCTGCCCCGCGCATACCTGGGCTGACCCTCCACATGGAGATCTGCGAGGACGTGTGGTCGCCCCAACCGCCGAGCACCGGTGCCGCTCTTGCCGGCGCCACAATCCTCGCGAATCTAAGCGCCAGCAATGTGACGATCGGGAAAGCGGACTACCGGAAGCTCCTGGCTCAGTCGCAATCGGCAAAGTGCCTGGCTGCCTATCTCTACTCCGCATTGGGCTCAGGCGAATCAACCACCGACTTAGCATGGGACGGCCACGCATTCATCTATGAGAACGGCCGACTCTGCGCCGAGGGCAACCGGTTCTCGGACAGTCCGCAACTTCTCGTGACGGATATCGACTGCGAGCTCCTCGCGGGCGAGCGGATGCGGGTCAGCAGCTTTCGTGATGCCCGCCGCTCCGCTGTCCACTTTCGCTCGACCCCGGAGGCGAGATCAAGCCCAGAGATTCGATCAGGCGCGGATGCCGGCTCGGGCGTGCAAGCCCAATCTCCCGCCTCGGGAGGCGGGAGACCCGTCGCTTACGAGGACACCGCGGCAACCTCCGCCCCCGGCGTCCCGGCCAAAGCCGCCGACTGCACGGCCGACGCCGCGAGAAATGCCGTCGATGGCAGCGGCTTCCGCTACGTCTCGGTCGACATCGATCCGCCGCGAGCAACCAACCTCCTGCGCGCCATCCCTCGATTCCCGTACGTTCCGGCTGACCCGGACCGCCGCGGCGAGCGCTGTTTCGAGGCGTACAACATCCAGGTGCAGGCGCTTGCCAAGCGCTTGCGCGCGACCGGGATCCAGCGGCTCGTCGTCGGGGTATCAGGCGGGATCGACTCCACCCACGCGCTTATCGTGGCCGCTCGGACGATGGACCGGCTCGGGTTGCCGCGAAGAAACATACTCGCGTACACCATGCCCGGGTTCGGCACAAGCGATCGGACCTATCGAAACGCGTGGCAGCTTATGAAAAGACTCGGGGTGAGCGCGTCGGAGATCGATATCACTCCCGGCGCAATGCAGGCGCTCCGTGACATCGGTCACCCCTATGCGCAGGGGGCCCCTGCCTATGACCGAACCTTCGAGAACGTGCAGGCCGGTGAGCGAACCAGCAGGCTCTTTCGCCTGGCCAACCTCCACGACGCGCTCGTAGTCGGTACCGGAGACCTCAGCGAGCTGGCGCTGGGCTGGACCACCTACGGGGTGGGCGACCACATGAGCCACTATGCCGTTAACGCCTCGTTGCCCAAAACACTCATCCGGGAGCTCATCCGCTGGATCGCCGAGTCCGGCGAGCTCGACGCGGAGACCAATCAGGTGCTCCGGTCGATCCTTGCTACGGAGATTTCCCCGGAGCTCGTGCCCGGCTCCGGCCCCGGCGAGCAACCCCGCCCTGAGCCCAAGCCCGGACCAGCACGGAAGCAGAACACAACAGAACACCCCCAAGAATCATCCGAGGCGCACAAAGGAGAGCCCCCTGCGCGGCCCGCTACACCTGACCTGCAGGGGGCCTCAACGACCGGCGAGGCCGGTCCCGCCCAACGGACCGAAGACATCATCGGCCCGTACGAGCTGCAGGACTTTCACCTGTACTACGTGTCGCGCTACGGGTTCTCTCCCGCCAAGGTCGCGTTCCTCTGCTACCATGCGTGGCACGACGGAGATGCGGGGTCGTGGCCGGAGAGCGTCCCCGACGATATGCGCAACGAGTATCCCCTCGCATCGATCAAGAAGTGGCTCCGAGAATTCCTGCGGCGCTTTTTCGGCACGTCCCAATTCAAGCGAAGCTGCCTTCCCAACGGCCCCAAAGTCGGAAGCGGTGGTTCGCTTTCGCCACGCGGCGATTGGCGCGCCCCCAGCGACATTTCACCCCGCATTTGGATCGAGGCGCTCGAGCGGAACGTCCCCGAGGACGAGGAGTCTTAGCGCACTCCGCGATTGACGAGCCCGCTTTGCTCCGGCGCCGGCTCGATCCGCGATGCGCCGAGGCACTCTCGCCGTCCGGTACTCTCGCCGTCTCGCACTCTCGCCGTCCGGTACCCGCCAACGACCGGCAAGCTTACTCGGCTCAGCGCCGGTCCAACGGAACGAAAGGGCGATCGATCTCGCCGGTGTAGTAGGCTTTGGGACGATAGAGGCGATTACCCGCTCGCTGCTCCAGGATGTGGCTCAGCCAGCCCGCGGCCCGAGCCATGGCGAAGACCGGGGTGAAGAGCTCTCGCGGAATTCCCAAGAGCCGATAGACAGCACCGGAGAAGAAGTCAACGTTGGGGTAGATCGGCTTCCCGGCCTCCTCCATGCGTTCCCGAAAAACGCGTTCTATCTCCTTGAGAATCGAATAGTAGTCCTGATTGCCCTTCCGTTCCGAGAGGTCGCGGAGGTATCCCTCAATTGCAACCGCGCGGGGATCTTTTGCTCGATAGACGCGGTGGCCCATGCCCATGATCTTGCGTTTCTCATCGAGCGCCTTTTTCACGTAGCCGGAGACCGCTTCGACGCTTCCGATCTCGTCGACCATCTCCATGACACGCTCGTTGGCGCCGCCGTGCAGGCTTCCGTACAGCGCTCCCATGGCAGCCGAGATCGAGCAGTAACAAGTGCTCATGGTTGACGCTACTACGCGGGCGGTAAACGTGGAAGCATTGAAGCTGTGCTCAGCGTGCAGAACGAGAGAGGCGTCCATGAGCCGCCCGTCGCGCTCATCGGGAACCTCGCCCGTAAGCATATATAGGAAGTTCGCCCCGTGGCTCAGATCAGCCCGCGGATCTACGAGTTCCCGCCCGTTACGCGTACGCCAGTGCCCTGCAATCACCGATGGGAGCTGGGCCACCTGGTGAAGCGTATCGGTACAGTAGCAGTCGGGGCCATGGTGAATCTGATGCTCGGTATAGCCCGAGAGATAGGCGATCACCGACTGCAGGAGCTCCATGGGGTGCGCGCGCTCCGGAAAACTCCGAATCATATCCTTCACGGGCTCGGGCAGCTTCCTGTTCGCGCGCATCTTCAGCGTAAACGCGTCCAGCTGCCGGCGGTTCGGAAGCTCCCCATACAGTAGCAGGTACGTGACCTCCTCGAAGCTACAGTTTTCGACCAGGTCCGTTATCGAGTAGCCACAGTAGTAGAGCTTGCCTTGCTCGCCGTCAATTTTGCAGATCCGGCTCTCGGCCGCGATAACTCCTTCTAACCCTTTTGAGAATTCCGGCTTCGTCATCGTTTTTTCTTCTCCCTTTGATAGTGAGACAAGAATTGGCGGTACTAGTAGCTCCGAAAGGCTCGGAGCGAGCGCCTGGTTCTCTTCAGGCGCCTTCCAACTGCGCTGCTGCGCCCTCTTTCGGTACCAACAATCGTTGCCTTACACTTCTTCCATTTCGCTCAAGTGATATCCGAACGGACTCGCCCCCCGGGGGCACCCTCCGGGAGCCGCGTTCCAAGACTCCTTCGCCCACACCTATAGCCCGTGGATCATCCTTCCGTCCACGCCCAGTGCGGCTTCCTTGACTCCTTCCGACAACGTCGGATGCGCGTGGACTGTTCGGGCAAGATCCTCGGCACTACCCCCAAGCTCCATCGCCGCTGCACACTCGCCGATGAGGTCGCTTGCCCACGGACCGATAACGTGAGCTCCCAACAAGCGATCGGTGTCCTCATGCGCCAATAGCTTCACGAAGCCTGCACTGTCACCCATGCCGAGGGCGCGCCCGTTTGCAGAGAACGGGAATGTACCCGAGCGGAACGGAACCCCGTCCCGTGTCAGCTCCGCTTCCGATCTCCCAACCGCGGCAACCTCCGGCCAGGTGTACACGACGCTCGGCACCACATCGTAGTTCACATGACCTGCTCGTCCCGCAATCAGTTCGGCTACTGCTACACCCTCCTCCTGGGCCTTGTGCGCCAGCATCGCACCGCGGACTGCGTCGCCAATGGCATACACTCCCTCTACGGCGGTTCGAAAGTCGTCATCGATCGAAATCCGCCCACCATCATCGAGCTCGACGCCGCACTCCTCGAGTCCAAGACCTACGGTGTAAGGACGTCTGCCCACCGCGACGAGCACACGATCTACCTCCAGCTCGAGCGCGCTCCCCTCGGACTGCTCAGCACGCACCGTCGCCCTCGCCCCCTCAGCACGGCACTCGGTAACGTTTACTCCGCAGTGCACCGCAAGTCCCTGCCGCTCGAGCTCTTTTCGTAGGCCGGCCGCCAGCTCGTCGTCCCAACCCGGAATCAACGTAGGGAGCCGCTCGAGCACTGTTACCTCGGCCCCAAGACGCGCCCACACGCTGGCCATCTCCAGCCCTATAGCACCACCGCCAATGACGATCATCCGCTCCGGGACCGCGTCAAACGAGAGCGCCTCCGTCGAGCTCACGACCTTCGTTCCGTCGAACGGCGCTACCGGAAGCTCGATAGCGTTGCTTCCCGGCGCCAGCACCCCGTAGTCACTCTCGAGAACGGTTTCGTTTCCGCCGCCCGTCCCGGGGTCCGACGCGTCTCCCGAGGCCCCGACCGCCACGCGTCCCGCACCGAGCACACGGCCTGCCCCGGCGTAGACGACGACACCGTTCGCTTTCGTCAGAGACGCCACCCCGCGTGTGAGCTGCCGTACCACGCGGTCTTTTCGCTTCATCATGGTCGCAAGGTCTAGTTCGACATCACCTACCTTCACACCGTGGTCTGCCAGTCCGGTAAGCGCCTTCGCATATTGCTCGCTCGAGTCGAGCAAGGCCTTCGAGGGAATACACCCGATGTTCAGGCAGGTCCCACCCAAAGTAGATCGGCGTTCGACGAGCGCAGTGCGAAGGCCGAGCTGCGCGGCACGAATTGCTGCCACGTAGCCGCCGGGTCCGGCTCCGACCACCACGAGATCGAATCTCTCGCCTCCCTTTTGCGATTGTCTTTTTTCGCTGCCCTGTTCCGGCATCGTCTGTTGTTCCTCTCCCAAGTTGTCACGAGTCCTTCGTCTACCGAGCCATCTCACCTGCGCAAGCGGAGCCCTCGGTCAAGCAAACGTTACTCGAGCTACTGCGCCTTCGGCCCGCTCATCCCGATCCTCAGATCTCGAGCAGCATCCGGGCGGGATCCTCGATACACTCCTTGATGCGATTGAGGAATCCGATTGCTTCGCGACCGTCGATCATCCGGTGGTCGTAGCTCAACGCCAGATACATCATCGGTCGGATCACGACTTCATCCTCTACCGCAACCGGGCGTTTGGTAATCGCATGCATTCCGAGCACAGCTGTCTGCGGAGGGTTCGGGATAGGAGTCGAAAGCATGGACCCAAACACACCCCCGTTGGAGATCGTAAAGGTCCCGCCGGTGAGCTCGTCGGGCATCAGCCGCTTCTGTTCAGCCCGCTCCATGAAGCTGACGACCTCCCGTTCGATATCGGCAAAGCTCTTCTGTTCCACCCGGCGGATCACCGGCGTCATGAGTCCCCGCTCGGTGGAAAGCGCGACACCGATATTGAACACATGGTTGTAGGCGATCTCTTCCTCTTCGAGGTAGGCATTTACCTCGGGATATTCTTTCAAGGCCGCCTGGCTCGCCTTCACGAAGAAGCTCATAAAACCAAGCTTCACGCCGTGCTGCTCCTGAAAAGGATCTCTTAGCCGTTTGCGCAGCTCTACTACCGAGGACATATCCACCTCATTGAAGGTGGTCAGATGAGCCGCATTCTGTTTGGCTTCGACGAGATTCGCTGCAACCCGTTTGCGCAGCGTGCTCAGCTTCCGCCGCGTCTGCACTGGCTGCCCTTCGCTCGGTTCCGGGCCGCGCGCCGCCGCTACTTCCGACGCCGCTACCTCCGACGCCGTCTCAACCGACGGTGCCTCATCCGATCTCTCCTCGTGGCCGCTCTCTTCTCTCCGGCCTTCCGGCCCCGCCTGACTCCGCGCCGCGCGCAATGCGTCCTCTTTCGTTATCCGGCCACCCTTGCCGGTCCCGTCAATACGCGAGACGTCCAGCCCGTACTCCGAGACAACGCGCCGAACGGCGGGGCTCAAATGAGTCTCGGCGTCCCCACTACCGCCGGCCTGTCGGTTGCCACCGGCTTCTCCGGTCCGGGTTCCTGCCGAACCGTCGCTCCCACCGGACGCGGCGGTTTGCACATAGCCAACCACCTGACCCACCGAGATCTCAGTCTCAGCCTCGACGGTGATCTCGAGCACGCCGTCAGTCGGGGCAGGAACGTTCAGCGTGGCCTTGTCGGTCTCGAGCTCAAACAGATCCTCGCCTTCTTTGACCGTGTCACCTTCGCCTTTCAACCATGTGGCAAGCACACCGCTCGCCACGCTCTCACCCACTTGAGGGACGACGATTTCCTGTCTCATTCCGCTCATTTTTCAGCTCCGTTCCGGGCCTTCTCCGGCGAGCTACTCTCTTTCTGTGAAGGCAATCCACCGGATGCCGCCGTTATCTTCGCAGTGGAGTCCTCTTGCTCCCCTGCCGCGTCGGCCTCCCGGTCGAACGCCCGATCCAGCAGAACGCGGGCTTCTTCGACGTGCTCGGCATGGCTCCCGGTTGCAGGGCTCGCACTGGCCCTGCGACCGACGTACGGTATGTGATCACGCCCCAACAGCGCAGCGAGCCATGGCCGGATATGCGCCTGTGCACCGCGGTTGTACGACTCCTCCTGAACCCAAGCCACCCGCTTTGCATCGGCATACTGCCGCGCAACGGCGCGCAAACTCTCTTTGGGCCGGGGATAGAGCTGCTCGATACGAACGATGGCCGTGCCGGCGTCCTCGAGTTTCCGCCGCTCCGCCACCAGATCGTAGAACACCTTGCCGGAACAGAAGAGAAGATTGTCGACCCGCGCAGGCGCCTCCGGATCGTCAAGCACCTGCTGGAAGCTCCCCTCTACCATCGCATTGAGATCCGAGATACACTCCTTGTGGCGCAACAGACTTTTCGGTGTCATAACGATGAGCGGCTTACGGAACGGTTGCTTGAGTTGCCGCCGAAGAAGGTGGAAATACTGCGACGGGGTAGTAGGATTCACGACCTGGAGGTTGTTCTCAGCGCAAAGCTGAAGGAAACGCTCCAAATGTGCACTGGAGTGCTCCGGGCCTTGACCTTCATACCCGTGCGGGAGAAGAAGCACGAGCCCGCTGGCCCGGAACCACTTTTTCTCACCTGCAGCTATGAACTGGTCGATTACCACCTGCCCGCCGTTCACGAAGTCGCCGAATTGCGCTTCCCACAGGGTGAGAATGTTCGGCTGTACCAGGGAGTAGCCGTAGTCGAACCCAAGAACTGAGAACTCAGACAGCGGGCTGTCGTACACGCTGAACCACGCCTGATCGGAGGACAGGTTCCGGAGCGGCGTATGCGTTCGCGGAATCGGGCTATTGGTATCCCACCACACCGCGTGGCGTTGGCTGAACGTGCCTCGCGCAGAATCCTCCCCGCTCAAGCGAATCGGATAGCCTTCCAGCAGCAGCGACCCAAACGCCAGAGTCTCCGCCAAGCTCCAATCGATCCCGGCGCCCGCCGCGAGCGCCTTCTGACGATCTTTCACAAACCGTTTGAGCTTGCTGTGGATGGAAAATCCGTCGGGTACCGTGGTCACCAGTTGACCGACGCGCTCGAGTCGCTCCCGCTCTACGCCGGTCAGAACCGGATCATGGGAGTACTCCTGCTGAAGATGTCGCCACTCTCCCGTCTGGAATGCATCGTTGACCTTCGGCTCGTAATCCCCACGAGCCCGCTCCAGCGCCCCCTTGAGAAGCTCGCGATAGCGCCGGCGCTCGGTTTCCTGGTCCTCTTCCGAGAAGACCCCCGCGTCGGCCAGTGTCTTCCCGTAGATCGATGTCACCGACGGATGCTCCTCGATGCGGCGGTACATCAGGGGGTGGGTAAACGAAGGCTCGTCGCTTTCGTTGTGCCCGAACCGCCGGTAGCAGATGATGTCGACGATCGCGTCGTACCCAGTCTTCTGCCGATATCGCATCGCCAAGTCGACCGCCTGGAGCACCGTCTCCGGATCGTCGGCATTGACGTGGAACACGGGAATGGGCAGCCCCTTGGCAATGTCCGTCGCGAAAAAGGTGCTGCGTGCATCGCGGCTAGCCGTTGTGAAGCCGATCTGATTGTTGACGATAATATGGACGGTACCTCCTGTCTGGTACCCTTTGAGCCTGCTCAAGTTCAGCGTCTCGGAAACCACGCCCTGACCACTGAAAGCGGCATCGCCGTGGACCAGAACCGGCATAACGCGCTTTCTATGCCGATCCTTCCTTCTCCGTTGAATGCCGCGCGCTTTCCCTTCGACTACCGGATCTACCGCCTCCAGGTGACTCGGGTTCGCCACGAGACTCACGTGGATGCGGTTACCCTGCTCATCAGTGTGGTCCAGGCTGTGCCCGAGGTGATACTTGACGTCTCCGGAACCGCCGAACTCATGCGGCTTGTAGTTCTCGGTGAACTGAGCGAAGATGTCGGCGCTGTCCCGGTCCAGCACATTCGTCAACACGTTTAAGCGCCCGCGATGCGTCATACCGAGGACGATCTCCTGCAAACCGTGGGCAGCGGCAGAGCTGAGCATGTACCTCAATGCAGGCACAAGCACCTCGCACCCTTGCAGGCTAAAGCGTTTCTGGCCAATGAAGGTCGTGTGGATGAACTGCTCGAGCTCGTTCGCACGAATCAGGCCACGCTGAATCGTCCTCCGATCCTCGTCACTCCACTGCTTCTGCTTGCTGGGGCTCTCCAGGCGCTCGATGAGCCATCGACGCATGACCTTGTTCTGGATATGGACGTTCTCCACGCCCATCGTCCCGGCATAGGTTCGATTGAAGAGCTCGATGAGATTGCGAAGCTTCATCGGCTGAGACGAGAAGTATCCGCCTACCTCGAACTCCCGGTCTAGATCGTCGTCGGACAGACCGAAAGCGGTGTGCTCGAGACTCTGATAGTACCCCTCTGCGGTATAGAACATGTACTTCAGCTCAGGCGTCGTGTACTCACCGAGCGGGTTGAGGTCAGCATACAGGTATCCAACGTCTCGATACGCCCACAGGAGCATTTCCACGCGCACCTGTTTTGCCTGGTGAGCCTCAGTCGTCTCCCCGGTGTGAGCTCGTTCCCCTGGAGCAGTCGCCGGCGCGTATTTTCCAACCGCCGAGCTTACCACCGGCATGTACGTGCGGCGCTCCCCGTCAGTCCGGCGCGTCTGCTGCCGGCTACCAGTGGATGCTCCGTCGGCTCCCGTGCTCAAGGCACCTCGGAGACGGCCGGAGCCCGCCGGCCCGGCCTCTCCAGGGTCGGTCTCTCCGGGGTCGGTCTCTCCAGAGTCGGCCGGGGCTCCCTCCGGCAGAGTGTCGGGAGGGGCCAACGACTCCTCGCCTGCGGCCCGCTCCGCGGCCGGCAAACCGGCAGTCCCGTTTGCAATCGCCTCGAAGAACCGGCTCCAGGCCGGATCTACCGATTCGGGGTTCTGCTCCCATGCTTGGAACAGCTCATCGACAAACCGTGCATTCGTTATATCCAGATTTCTCATACGGATCACGTGCCCCGCATTGCCATGGTTCCACCGCTCGGGGCCTTCGACGGTGCTTACGTTCCCAAACGTTCGCGGAGGAGATCCGGGATCTCGTCCGGTTTGTCCGCGACCGGCACCTCCGCGTCGCCGAACGCTTTCACTTTGGCTTCGGAAGTTCCTTTCCCTCCTGAGATAATGGCGCCCGCGTGGCCCATTCGCTTTCCCGGCGGCGCGGTTCGACCGGATACAAACGCGACCACCGGCTTGGTAACGTGTTCTCTGATGTACTCCGCAGCTCGCTCTTCATCCTCGCCTCCGATCTCACCGATCAGCACGACTGCGCTAGTCCCAGGGTCTTCCTCGAAGAGAGCAAGCATGTCCACAAAGTCCGACCCGATGATCGGGTCCCCCCCAACGCCGATGCAGGTACTCTGCCCCAGCCCGGCCCGCGTAAGATTGTGGACAACCTCGTACGTAAGGGTGCCGCTCCGCGAGATAACTCCCACCGTGCCGGGGCTGTGGATGCGTGCCGGCATGATGCCGATCTTGCACGCCCCCGGAGTGATAAGCCCGGGGCAATTTGGCCCAATAAGCCGCACTCCACGTTCGCGGACATAGTGGTAGTTTCGTACCATGTCGTTCACCGGGATTCCCTCGGTGATGCAGACGATAAGCGGAATGTCGTTGTCCGCCGCTTCCTGTATCGCCGAGGAAGCAAAGCGCTCGGGCACAAATATCACGGCAGCGTCAATCCTGCTCTTCGCTCGAGCTTCACGAACGGAATTGTGGACGGGAATTCCATCGACCTCCTGACCACCTTTCTTCGGAGTCACTCCGGCCACCACCTTCGTGCCATCGGCCTTCATTTGTTGGGCGTGGAAGGCGCCATCACGCCCGGTTATGCCCTGGACGACTACTTGCGTGTTCTGGTCGATCAATATGCTCATCGCTCTCCACCTGCTCCAGCTATGACACTCGTGGTCCTGTCGATGCTTGTTGCCCGGCACCGGCGCGCCCGCTCCCGGAGAAGTCAACTACCTTATTCACCGCAACGGACAGCTCCTCGGCCACCTCGAACCCGGCATCCGTGAGTAGTCGCCGTCCTTCTTCCTCGTTCGTTCCAATGAGACGAACAACCATGGGGACTTTGAGATCAATCTGTTCTAGAGCCATGAGGATGCCGTTGGCGATGTCGTCGCAACGGGTGATGCCACCGAAGATATTCACGAGAATTGAGTCTACGCGGGGGTTGCGCTGTATGATCCGGAGGGCATTCACGACCTTGTCAGGACTGGAGCTCCCGCCGACATCAAGGAAGTTGGCGGGGTTTCCGCCGTAGAGCTTGATAATGTCCATAGTAGCCATCGCCAGTCCGGCTCCATTAACGATGCAACCGATATCTCCCTCCATGCTAACGAACGCCAAGCCCGCATCCTTCGCATCGCGCTCGTCGTCGCTCCACTCCTCCGGGTTCCGCATCTCAGCGACATCCTCGTGCCGAAAAACCGCATTGTCGTCGAAACTGACTTTGCTATCCAACGCAACAAGCCGGTCCTCGTCCACTACTGCATACGGATTCACTTCTACCAGACTGCAATCCTTCTCCAGAAACATCCGGTAGAGTGTTTCGGCAACTTCCCGCGCCTGCACCACCCGGCTCTCGGATTCGAATACCTGCCGGAGAACCTTGTCGAGCCGGGACCGCTCCAGCTCTTGCTGCGGGTAGATCGACAAGGTGTGGATCTCTTCGGGGCGCTCTTCGGCAAGCTCCTCGATATCCACGCCGCCTGCCGCACTGAGGATCAACACGAACGCCTTGCCGGCGCGGTCGACCGTTATCCCCAGGTAGTATTCCTTCTTGATCTCGGCTGCAGGAGTAATTAGGACTCTCCGCACCGGGTATCCCTTTATGGTGAGCCCGAAGATCTCTTCCGCGCGCCGTACCGCGTCCTCGGGGTCACGCGCCACTTTCACACCGCCCGCTTTGCCCCGGCCGCCGGCCGGCACCTGGGCTTTGACCACAACCGGTTTCCCGAACTCCTGCGCCGCTGCTCGGGCGCCCTCGGCGTCCTCGACGACCCGCTGGTCCGGAACCGGTATCCCGTAACGACCGAAAAGCTCCTTGCCCTGGTACTCGTATATGTTCAAAGCTTCCGCTCCCTCGCTCTAAAGGATACGTTCATGACCCTCGTCACATCCGGAAAAGCCGTGTGAGTGGGCCAACCGTCGCAGCGAGGATGCCCATACGACCCGGCTGCTCGTTCAGCGATCATTGGGCTCTTCTCCGCGCTCCTCGCGATACTTCTTGACCTGGCGCTTGGTGAGATTGATGAGTTTGGTGATCTTGATTTCGCGAGGGCATACGCGAGTGCATTCAAATTTGCTCTCGCACGGCCACAAGCCGTTGGGATCGTCCAGCTCATCCAGACGCGCCTCCAGACCTTGGTCCCGGCTGTCGCGAGTAAATCTGACCGCCTGCACGATCGCCGCCGGCCCGATGAAATCCGGATTCTTGTCCAAAATGGGACAGGCGGAGTAACACGCTGCACAGTTGATGCATTTGGTGGCTTCGTCAAAAAGCTCGCGCTCTTCCTCGCTCTGCAGAAACTCTTGTCCTGCCTCCGGCTGTGTCTTTGGAATGAGGTACGGTTTGACCGAGCGAAACTTCTCAAAGAAGGGTTCCTGGTCCACCATCAGATCCTTCTGGACCGGCAGGTGTGCAAGAGGCTCGAGGCTCACAACGTCGCCATCAGTCTCCACGACGTCGCGGAATAGGGTCCTACAAGCAAGCCGTTCCTTCCCGTTGATCCGCATCGCATCCGAGCCGCAGATTCCGTGGGCGCAGCTCTTGCGAAACCCCAGGGAGCCGTCGACATTCTGCGTCACCTGAATCAACCCGTCTAGCACGCGGTCGGTTTGGTCGACCTCCACGTCATACGTTACGCGATGCGGCGCTTCGGCTATGTCCGGATTCTGCCGCAGTATTTCCAGCTTGACATTCATGCTCGCCCCTCCGCCGGTTCACTCCTTACTCTTCATATCAGTCTCTTCATATCAGTACGTCCTTGGTTTCGGTTGCCAGATGGAGACGTCCACCCCCTTCTCGCCGAGCTCTATCTGATCTCCGGTCATCCATGCCAACGAGTGCTTCAGCCACTCGTCGTCGCTGCGCTCCGGGAAGTCGCGCCTGCTGTGAGCTCCCCGGCTCTCAGTACGGTGAAGCCCCGTCGCAGCGGTAACAAGACTCAGGTCGAGCAGGTTTTCCAGCTCCAGAATACCGAGAATTTCCGCGTTGAACCGTTGCCCCTCATCCTGTACCGCTACGTCGCCCAATCGCGTACGAAGCTCTCGGAGTCGGTCCACGGCGCGTCGCATCGACTCCGCGTCGCGGTACACGCCGACGTCGCTCATCATTACTTCCTGCATCTTTTCATAGAGAGGGCCGGGGAACTCCCCCTTGCCGGTACGTTCCCTAAGCCGCGCGATTCGCTTACGCGCGCCATCGGCAGCCGACTCGGAAATCACGGGCATGTCAGTTCCCCGCACGTATTCGGCAATGTGCTGCCCGGCCCGCCTACCGAAGACGATAAGATCCACCAAGCTGTTCGTTCCCAGCCGATTAGCTCCGTGCACACTTACACACGCGCATTCTCCGGCGGCATAGAGGCCTTCGTAGACCTCCGTGGAGGACTCAACCCGGCCGTCAACGTCCGTGGGGATCCCGCCCATCCCATAATGGGCAGTGGGCTGTACCGGCATCGGTTGCTCCGCGGGGTCCAGGGCCAGATACGTCTTGCAGAAGTCCTGGATGTCCGGAATCTTCGTTTCAACTGTCTCCCTACCGAGGTGCGTTGCGTCGAGATACACGTAGTCGTCGATCCGGCGGTCGCCGCGCGCGCCACGCCCCTCGGAGATCTCGGTCATAATCGCGCGGCTCACCATGTCCCGGGGAGCAAGATCGAGAAGCGTAGGGGCGTACCTCTCCATGAAGCGCTCCCCATGCCGATTCTTCAGAACACCTCCTTCGCCGCGAACCCCTTCGGTGATGAGAATCCCCATTCCTCGTATCCCGGTTGGATGGAACTGATAGAACTCCATGTCCTCGAGAGGGACGCCCGCACGCGCGAGTACCGCAGGGCCGTCCCCGGTGTTCGCGTGCGCATTGGAGGTGACCCGATACATTCGACCGAAACCGCCGGTAGCAAAAAGCGTTGCCTTCGCCCTGAAGACGTGGAACTCGCCGGTCGCCAGCTCGAAAGCCACAACCCCCGCGCAGCGATGCCCTTCCAAAATAACGTCTACGACGTGAAACTCGTCGTAGAATTCCACCTTATTACGAATACACTGTTGGTACAGGGTCTGGAGAATCATGTGCCCTGTTCGATCCGCCGCGTAGCAACTCCGCTTCACCGCGGCTTCTCCGAAGTTCCTCGTATGCCCTCCGAAGCGTCGCTGAGCAATGCGGCCTTCCGGCGTACGAGAGAAGGGCAGGCCCCGGTTCTCCAGATCGTACACGGCTTGCACCGCTCCCTCGGCAAGAATCTTGGCTGCCGTCTGGTCTACCAGGTAATCGCCGCCTTTGACGGTATCGAAGGCATGCCAAACCGGATCGTCCGTGTCCACGTTTCCGAGGGCCGCGCCGATGCCGCCTTGAGCAGCCCCGGTATGGCTCCGCATTGGGTACAGCTTGCTGATCACTGCAGTGTTTGCGGTCCGGGAAGCTTCAAGCGCCGCATAGAGCCCGGCGCCGCCACCGCCTACAATTACCGAATCGAACTCGTGTAGCACGTTCTCTCTCCTACGCTCACACAATGCATCGCGCCGCCGTATAACCGCACGCCGACCCTCAGGGGCTCAGTGTGATGGGCAATTCTGCTTAAGCGTCCTGACGAAATGCCGTTCATCCCCTAATATAAAAAAATATGTACTAAATGGAAGCTATATTTGGCAAACCGATGTGTACATCCGATCACGTATTACGGTTTATAACATGAACAAGGATGTCCAGCAAGCGACGGGATTCCGCCGCTCCGGAACAGGAATCCCTACACCTCCGCGTCCCGTCCAGTACGAGATCCTCCCCAAGAAAGATATGCACGACGCGTAAATTGTTTGGAAAGGCTCTGTACATGGCGCCAAAGGCCCATTACAGTTGAGGGGACAGCGGCGGCTATCCACGGGAAAGGAATCGCTATGGGAAGCTTAATTGTCTATGCAAGCCGATATGGAACAACGCGCACCTGTGTCAACGAGCTCGCTCGTCTCTTGGACACTGAGGTGGACCTCTGCGACGTAGCCAGGGATCCTGCACCACAGCTGGAGGAGTACGACACCGTTATCGTCGGAGGTCCGGTCTACGGTGGGGCCGTTCATCCCGCAGTGGCGAACTTCTGCAAACGGGCGCGCGGTCGCTTGCTCAACCGCAGACTGGGGCTTTTCATCTGCTGCATCTACGTCAACGGAGCCGCAGAGAAAGAGTTGGAACGCGCGTTTCCCGAGGATTTGCAGAAGCACGCCACAGCGCGGGCCGTGTTCGGCGGCCGGGTGCAGGCGGGAAAGCTCGGGCTGTTCGACCGTTTCTTGTTAGCACGGGCAGCCAAGCTTCCGAATGACATCGAGCGAATCGACCACGAGGCCATACGGGCCTTTGCCCGACGGCTCAACGTCGACCAGCCCCCGGGAGCCATACGCTCAACCGATTCCGAGAACGCCGGAGAGGGCGGAAGCGGGGACAAGCCGCAGAGAAGCCACGACTCACCATCCGGCCAGGAAGAGCCCGTCTCCGGGCAGCTGCCGCCGGAGACTGAGCATCGCTCTGCTCCGTCGGCGCCGGGCTCTTCAGACGAAACTCCTCCCGCGGAGTCGCACGGATAGCTTTCGCAGTCGGCGCCGATAGCTCGACGTCCGGGAGCCGCGCTCGCGACGTGGCAAAGCTGTAGAGCGCCCAGCCGGTCACAGCCGGTGCTTAATCCCGACGCCGGTCACTACACCGAGCGCGGCTCGTTGCTCGACCTGTTCTCACCTTGGGCCCCGAGCGACTCACGAGCCTCACGAGCGTAGCGAACGTAACGCATACTGCCTTCGCGGATCTCTTCCTGCTCCCGCTCTGAAAGCTCGCGAACAACCCGCGCAGGAACTCCGCGAACCATCGTCCCTGCAGGAACCTCCATGCCGGGCGGAACCAGAGCTCCCGCTGCCACCATCGCGCCCGACCCAACTACCGCACCGTCGAGGACCGTGGCGTGGATGCCCACCAGACAGCCGTCCCACAACGTGCACCCGTGAACCACCGCGGCGTGCCCGATTGTAACGTCGTCTCGGATGACAACCGGATGTGTATGGTGGGTCACGTGCACTACGCTGTTGTCCTGGACGTTTACCCGGGCGCCGATGCGGACGTAGTGAACGTCGCCGCGAACGACCGCGTTATACCAGATGCTGCTTTCCTCGCCGATAACGACGTCCCCGATTATTCGACTACCTTCGGCGAGGAACGCACTCCGGTGAACCGCCGGACGTGCTCCCTTGAACGGGAATTCGCTACGGAACCCCCGCCCGGCGTTGGGATCATAGACAAATGGGTCCATGACAGCTCCTTTCCCCTCTATCGTCCTAACTGAGCGTCGGTAGCCCCTTCCCGGCGAATCGCGTCGACCAACCAGCACCCGTCGCACCCTTCTACGCTTTGCCGCGTCAAGACAAAGACAAACGAAGCAGGGGTCTCGTATCGGTCCACTACACGAACCGGGACCACGGCCATTCGCTCGCGGATAGACGGTGAAAAAACCTGATACTCGGCATGCTCGATGAGCGGGAAATTGGCCGACCGGGCAAAGAACTCCGTAGCGCCGTCGCGCCCGCCATGAGCTTCACGAAAGAACGGCGAGAGAAACGGGTACACCGCGGCCACCGCACGTTCGACATCCTTCGGCACCCCGGCCGCGCTCTCCAGACCGTCCACAACCGCTTCGGCTACAGCTTCAGGAGCAAGCTCCGGATCCGGTCCCGCCGGCCGCATGGTCGCCCCGAACTGCCCTGCAAAGGTCTGGCAACCGAGCAGAAGCACCGCTACCGCAACCGTCATCAGGCCAAGCGACGTCGGCAAGGCGGTAGTGCTGCGCTCCCTTTTCCTGGCGGCTTCCACCCCGAGGCCCGCCGCCCTGCGCATCTGTACACTAGGAACGTTTCTTCTCCCAAATGCGCCGCTCAAGCTTCGGTACAGCCGATGACGTAGCTCTCCGTTTTCCGGCGTCTTCACTTCCGTTCTCCACACCGTCCCATCGCGCACGCTCGAGACGCTACGCCGTCGCCGCCCCTGGGCACCGGAACGTGCCCTCCCGCCGGGACCGCGCTAAACGTGGCGCACTACGTGCTCGATGAGCGCACACGCGTTCCGGGAGGCAACCCCCAGAACGTCCTTCATATCGCCCCGCACATCGGCCTGGACTCGATCCGATATCGTCCGGATCACCAAAAACGGCACCCCGCTCGTTAGGCAAACGGTTCCGACACTCGCACTCTCCATGTCCACCACGTCGCCCCCGAGTTCGTTGACCAAATACCGGCGCGTGCATAGCTCTTCGCTGGTGATGAGCTGGTCCCCGGTCAGTGCACGGCCGACATGGCGACGAACCTCGAGGGGCGGGGCGTGCCTTGCCAGATCCACCAGATGCGGGTCACACCCTACGATCCTGATGCTCGTGTAGGGAATCTCCCCTCGAGCGACACCTAGCCTGGTCGCATCCATATCGTGCTGAACGCAGTCACGGGCCACAAACGTATCGAGCACATCCAGGCCGTCTCGAATGGCTCCGGCAATTCCGGCTACTATCAGGATATCAGGATACCACCGATCGATCACGTGCTGTGTCACCATTGCGGATATTGTCTTCCCGATCCCGCACACGCCTACCAGAGCTGCGTGTCCCAGAGCCGTTCCTTCATAGAAGGGCCGCCCCAGGAACTCATTCTGCCGGCGGTTTTGAAGGAGCGCTTGGGCATCTCGGATCTCCGCGGGCATTGCGCCCAGGATTGTCACTCTGATGGCCTTCCTCCCTCGAGGCCCCGAAGCATGCGGTCTACTGCGGAGAGAACCCGGTGCCTCGGAGCCGCGATGTTCATCCGTAAGAACCCGCCTCCGGCTCGACCAAACCAGCTTCCGGCGATGAGCCGCACCTTGGACTCCCTTTCCAGGTAACTCCGCAAACGCCGGTCGTCCATTGAAATCGATCGGCAGTCGAGCCAGAGCAAGTACGTACCTTCCAGCGGTACCGGCACCATACCGATCGACGAGCCCGACAAACGCTCGCGGACTTCTCGCTCGGTCTCCCCGATGTATGTAAGCACCTCGTTCAGCCAGTCATCCCCAGACCGGTAGGCCGCTTCGGCCGCCGCAACAGAAAGCACGTTGGCGATGTCCAGTCCATCGCGCTTGATTACCGCGCGAAAACGGGCCGCATGCTCGCCGGTCGGTAACTCGGCAAACGCTCCGGGCAGCCCGGGAATGTTGAAGGTCTTGCTGGGAGCCGCCAATGTGAGCACTTCCGCCATGCTGGAAGCGGAGTGCCGAGTGCTCACCTGGCGGGCCGCAACAAAACGCCCCGGCTCGAAAACGAGGTCGCCGTGAATCTCGTCGGAAACGACGAGCGCACCGTACTCACCTGCAATCTTCAGACACTGTGCCAGCTCTTCGGCCGACCAGACGCGGCCGACCGGATTATGAGGCGAGCAAAGAAGCAGCATACGTGCGCCGCCGGCAAAGACACTGGCCAGGTCGTCATAGTCCATTCGATAACGGTGCCCTTCCAAGACGAGCTCGTTGACTATAAGGGCCCGTCCCTTCTCTTGTACCGCGTTCATCAAAGGAGCATAGACCGGAGTTTGGACGACCACCCCCTCTCCCAGGTCGGTAAACGCCTCGATTGCCGCGCGCACCCCGGCCATCACGCCCGGAAGAAACACCACATTCTCCCCCGGGCGATAGCCATGACGCCGCTCGTACCAGTCGCGGAAGGCGTCGACAGACGCATCGCGAACAAACCCGTAGCCGAAGATGCCGTGATCAACACGTTCATGAAGAGCCCGCACCACTTCGGGGGGCGATGCAAAGTCCATATCGGCCACCCACATCGGCTCGACCTCCGGATCGACACGACGCGCGAACTCCCACTTCACTGAGTCCGTACCGCGTCTGTCAGGCGGATGATCCAGCGAAAAAGAGGTACTTTCGTGCACAGAAGATGAGAATTGTCCTCCAGCCCTACTCATGACGTTCCCAATCATAGACTTGTCACTCGCCCCACTCAAGAGCCCCACGCGGTGGTCGTAGTCGCCGCCACGCTTCCGGCCACAGTGTCCCTCTGAGTTCGCCCTGCAAACCCCGGCACGGTGGTAGAACGCCCTCGGTCCGTGTCAGAATGAGCCGCATGACGCAGGAGATGGCGTGGGCGCGGCGCGACCTCGATCGATTCGTTCGGCAGTTCTTTGACGAACGGGGATTTCTGCAGGTAGATCCGCCGCTTCTGAGTCCGTATGCGATTCCCGAGGCCCATATACGGCTATTTCAAACCTCGTGGGAACAGCCCAACTTGGGAAACGCGCCGCCCGAGCTCTATCTCATTCCCTCACCCGAGCTCTGGCTGAAACGACTCATCGCGGAGGGCTGGGGCGCTATGTACTTCCTGGGGCGGTGCTTTCGCAACGGCGAAGCACTCGGCCGGTATCATAACCCTGAGTTCACCATGCTCGAATGGTATGAGCCCGATGCGGAGGAGGACGATGCGTTGGAAACGTTGAAGGCCTTCGTACGGGAAATACCCGAAAGCAAATCGCTTCGGACTCTCACCGAACGCGCCGGCACGACCTCGCTCTTTCGCGCCAAGCCTTTGGAGCTCACCGTGGCGGAAGCGTTCGAGCATTGGGCGAACATCCGCCTGGTAGACGGGGAAGGTCTTTTCGACTCCGCGTTTCGGAGCGGATATGAGCCTCGGCCCGATGAAGACTGGAAAACGCTCTTTCACCGTATCCTGGTTACCAGCGTAGAACCGGCGCTTCCCGACGACCAACTGGTGATCCTGCGCGACTACCCCGCGGCGGTTCGAACCCTTGCCCAACGCAAACCGGCCGCCGACGCTGATCGATCGCTGCAAGTCCGGGGGCGGTGGGAGGCATACCTCGGAGGTCTCGAGCTGGCGAACTGCTATCGCGAGCTCGCTGATCCGCACGAGCTGGACGATTTCCTCGAGCAGGAGCAGAGGACAATCCAGGACGAAGGCCGGACACCACCCGAGCCGCCCCCCGGACTCCGGAACTACCTTGCCGCCGATGGCCACAGCTGGGCGGGCGTAGCCCTAGGATTCGACCGTCTGCTGATGGCGGTGAGCGGTACACCGCGCCTGGAGGGGGTGATATTCTTCCCGCTTCATGATAGCGTACAGACGTCAACAAAGCGAAGTCTTGGATAGCACTCAACGAAGAGAGGTTGTGAGAACCAGATGATTAGAGCCGGAGCAATCAGTAAAGGCACGTGCCTGCTGTTGAAGGGAGATCCGTATCAGGTAACCGAACGTGAGTTCGTGAATCCGGGCAAAGGGCAAGCGTTTGTACGCCTGAAGCTCAAGAGCCTCAGAACCGGGCAGGTTCTCCGTGAGTCAATCAAAACCAGTGAGGATGTGGAAGAGGCCGAGATCGAGGAGCGATCCGCCCAGTACCTCTACGGTGATGCCGACGGCTTTCACTTCATGGATATGGAAACCTACGAGCAATTCGTGGTCCCCCGGGAAGGCTTGGAGCACAAGACCGCATACATGAAGGAGGCAGAAACATATACGCTCATCATCTGGGAAGAAAAACCGATAGATATTGAGCTTCCGTATAAGGCTGTCTACAAAGTAATTGAAGCCCCGGAGGTCGTACGCGGAGACACGGCCACGGGAGTAACCAAACAGGTGACTTTGGAAACCGGCGCACAAGTCAAAGTCCCCGTTTTCATCAAGGAGGGGGACTCCGTTCTGGTGAACACGGAGACCGGGGAGTACGTAGAACGGGTCAGTTCATAGCGGCGGGAGTTCATAGCGGCGGAAGCTCACGGCGAAGGTGGAAACTCCCAGCCATCGACCGAGTTCTCGAGTTCGACGCTTGTACCGGCCGGAAGCATTGTAAGTAGGACGAGGGCTGTACCATGCGAGTTACCACGAAAGGACGCTACGCGCTGCTCGCCGTAACCAATCTTGCACTTTGGGCGAAGGAGTCGCCCAAGCCGATCAAGAAGATCGCGGCAGAGGAACAAGTCTCGCCGGAGTTTCTGGAACAGATACTTCACAAGCTGAGGAAGGCCAACCTCGTCCGTTCGGTGCGAGGCCCTGGAGGCGGTTTCCAGTTGGCCGCCGCCCCGTCGGAAATATCGGTTCGGGACGTCTTCGAGGCCGTCGGAGAAGGGTTCTGGCTTGCTCCTTGTACGACGGAAGAGGAGAAGAACTGCGAACGGATAGACACGTGCTTGGTTCACGACATGTGGCTGGAAGCAACCGAGTTCGTAAAAGACTACTTTGGCCGAATGACGCTCCAGCGCATCATGGAGTCAAACTCCGAGAAGCTCTACCGGAAGTTGACGAGTGGAGAAGACGTGGACATGCAGAGCGCTTTCGGTTCCTAGCCCCCGCCCGCCCGAGATACTCGCAGCCACGGAGAGGAAGAAAGTCTCATCCGGCTCCTAGCCCCCGCCCGCCCGGGATACACCCTACGGAGACTGCCCAACCCGGGGATGCGGTCGGCCGCCAGTGCCGGCTATCCCTGCCTGGATAGGAAGTCTTCTACCCTTCCTTGGTCTTCAGGAGTTATTGCACCGATCTCGACCCCGATCCCAACCAACTCGGGAAGGGTCGCAAACGAGTGAACCTGAACGCCTATGCGTTCCATGTCATGGCGGCCTTGCCAACCTCGTTCGAGCAAGACAATGAGGTCCTCGACCTCTAATCCTTCTGCTCTGAGGACTTCGACCGCTTCCATCTTGCTCTTCCCGGTCGTTATAAGATCGTCAACAAGAAGTACCCGTTCCCCCGGCTCGAAATGCCCCTCGATCCGGTTACCGGTACCATGCGCTTTCATGGGAATGCGGGGATAGATCATCGGCACGTTGAGACGAAGACTGGTAGCCGCAACCAGAGGCAATGCCGCGACGGGTACTGCCGCTAAACGGTCGTACACTATCTGTTCCGCCAGCTGCGCGTACGCGGCTGCGGCAAGGGCAAGCAGAAGCGGATTCGAGCCCACCCGCCGGAGATCCACGTAAAAAGGACTCGGTACCCCGGACTTCAAGACGAACTTTCCGGTCTGAAAGCAACCTTCCTCTATGAATCCTGAGAGCACCCGGCGCTTCAAGACCTCAGGGGGCTCCGGTCGCCTGGTCGGGTACGGCTGCCCGTCGAACTCCGGACCATCAGCGCTTTGCGCCTCTCCATTTTGCTCGCTACGCGTTTCGGAGCTCCGGCCGGCGTCGGCGTCACCGCGTCCGGCGCTTGCCGCCGGCCGAGTGTACCGCGAAGGAGGAGGGCCCGCTCGTCGAGCCACAGCTTCTTGCGCGCGAGCGATTTCGTCCCGAAACTCTCGTGCCGCTTTGGCAGGGTCATCGCTCTGTGCAATCGATCGCGCCACAACCGGGATAATCCCGTAGCCGGCGGCGTCCGCCCCGTTCCGGACCGCATCACCGGCTCCGCCGCCTTGGTGTCCTATCCCCGGCGCCAAGATCCATACATCGGGATACCTATTTCTCACTGCACGCAGCGCTTCACCATCGTTTGCAGCCACCACTAGCCCGACACGCGACGACCACTCCAAAAACAGATCCGCGATTCGCAAATAGAGTGGGTCTCCCCCGGACGCTGTCTTGAGATGCTGAACGTCATCTGCCGAAGGGTTTGACGTCCGGCAGAGCACGAAGAAACCCCGGTCCTCGAATCGAGAGAACGGCTCTACCGAGTCCACTCCCAGATATGGCGAAAGGGTGATGCCGTCGGCATCGATGTACTCGTAGGCAGCCTGGGCATAAGCAATGGCGGTAGCCCCAATGTCCCCACGCTTAGCGTCGAGAATAACCGGGTGGTCATCGGGGATAGAAGCCACAAGTTCCTGAAGCGCACGGAGGCCTTCATGTCCATGCCGCTCAAAAAACGCGATGTTGGGTTTGTACGTCAACGCGTAATCGGCAGTAGCCTCCACGATCCGCTTGGTCTGATCGAGAAGCTCTTGGCGGGCCTTCTCCCCCGGGGGCACGCGCGGGTCCAGCCCCACGCACAGCAGAGTATCTCGGGCCTCCGCTTGGGCGCGAAGCCGGGCGAACAATCTTTCCTTCTTATCAGTTCCCGGCACATCCGCCTCCTCTCGGGCCATACAGTGTACCGTTCCTCGGCCCTCTCCGCAATGCCGCGCGTTGCCGCAAAAAAATCTAACCGTAGTGCCATGCTCCTTGGTTACACACGCGGTCCTTCCGTGTCATAGTAACGGCATGAAACAAAACGGCCACTCAATAGGGTCCGGGCGCGTGCTCCCGAATGAATGCGTCGGCGTCATGGTAGACATCCAGGAACGGCTCTTCCCTCACATCGCCCACTCCGGAGAAGTGAGGCAGCGCGTCAGCGTGATGATAGATGGGCTGGGCATCCTCGATATCCCCGTGCTTGTCACAGAGCAATATCCAAAGGGACTTGGGCGCACCGTCGAGTCTCTTCAGGAGAAGACCGCCGACAAACCGCTCTTCGAAAAGGATGAGTTCAGCATCGTCGACAATGCCGCCATCCGAAGCGCTCTGGCAGAACACGATAAGGGAACGGTCATTCTCTTCGGAATCGAGACGCACGTCTGCTTGCTACAGTCAGCCCTCGACCTTGTCGAGCACGGTTACCGTCCGGTGCTTGTCGCAGACGCCTCGTCGTCGCGCTCACCGCGTGACCTACAGATCGCGCTCGAACGCCTGCGCACGAACGGAGTAATCATCACAACCACCGAGTCGCTTCTCCTGGAACTCTGCAGAACATCAGCTACACCGGCATTCAAGGAGATTGCGAAGCTCATCAAGTAAGATGCTACCTGTAAGAAGCCTCCCGCCCCGTCAGGTCTAGCCTTCCTCAGCATCCGGCACGAACGCGAGCCACAGAATCTCATACGGTTCGACCTCGATACTCACGTGGCTGGAACCCTCGGCATACGGGAGGACCCGGTCACCCGTAAGAACATCCGTGAAGACATACTGCTCGAAAAACCCGAGCTGACGTCTCGACAACATACATTCCGCCGAATTGCTTGTCAGGTTGTGTATGCATACCAAGGACCGCGGAATCTCCGGCTTCGGGCGAGACTCCGTATCCGGGCTCTGTCCAGTGCAGCGTTCCTCCCGAGGCCTTTCCGCAACCCCACCCGGCGCTTCAGCCCCAGCGGCTACTCCATCTGTCGCACGGAGCCCGGAATCTCGCTCCGGAGGTACGCGATGAATGGCGACCAGCTGTGCCGGAGTCTCCAACACCCGCTGCCGTCCCGATGGGTGAAAAGCTCTGTAGCCTCCTCGAATGCGTAGCATCCTCACGAGCTCAGCGAAGACCCGCCGCGCGGCTGTGTCCTGCTCCTGAAGGAGGGTGACTAGCGTATGATACGGCGGCTCCTCCCCGATGCTCCGTTTCTCCCTCTCCCCGTCGAAT
>PWGF01000431.1 GCA_003554375.1 Spirochaetaceae bacterium | reverse complement strand
TCTCCGGCCCGCAGGGCTTCACGTATACGACGGACATATCCATGAGTCAGATCCGCTCCTTCGCAGGCAACTCGTCCAGCCGATTATCCGGGAGATCGAACGGCTGCGACGCCACCTCCAGAAGGCCGGGCTACCGGTACCAAGAGTAGTAGCAGGCGGGACACCCACCTTCCCATGCTACGCTGCCGGATCGGATTTCGCGCTGTCCCCCGGAACGTGTTTTCTCCACGACCACCAGTACCAGGAAGCCTACCCTGACCTAGGCTTCCATCCGGCCGCCTTGATTTTGGGCCGGGTGGTGAGCGTGCCGAGCACGGAGACCTTCACCGTGGACGTGGGAGCCAAAGCGATCGCCACCGACCCGCCGGGCCCGCGAGGAGTCATTCTCAACGTTCCAGGAGCCGAGCCGCTCGCCCAGAGCGAGGAGCACTGGGTCTTCCGCGCATCCGCTACGGCAGGAGCAGGCGCTCCTGCGGTGCCACGCCGAGGAAGTGTCGTCTACATTCTCCCGCGCCACATCTGCCCGACGGTCGACCGACACGCGTTCGCCTACGTGGCCGGTCCCAACGGCAACCTGACCGGCGTGTGGCCCATCACTGGGCGTAACCGGATCGAAACCCCTGATTTGCCGGCAGCACAGCGGTAACGCCGGGAGTCCGGGCAGACGGAATCACATACACAGGGTCTGAGCCGGATCGAGCCAATTGGAGGGCAATTCGCGAGAAGCGGTAGCGGGGAAAACGGACAACGAAACCGGAACGCCCTCCCGTTGCCAACCGCGGGACACCCAAGCTGAAACGAGTAGGAGCGACGTGGGGTACGAGAAGGAGTAGCCCCGCTGCAATGAAAAGCAGGGGTCGACCGCCCGCCCCATCGGCAGACGGTCGCCCCGGAGACCTCTCAAGTCATGCCACCGTGGACCATAGCTCCTGCTCCTAGAGCCGGCCCACAAGACGGCCGACAAAGATGCCTCCCCCGTCCCCAAGGAGCTCCATCAGATCGCGGCCCATTTCATGCATATCGTCGCTAGCCCCTTCATGCACGTCGTCGTGCTCCCCGATGAGGAGCCCGGCGTCCTCTCTGAAGAAGTCGCCGCCCGGAAACTCGTCGTCTCCAACTGAGACCAAGTGGTCTCCGGGAAACCACGTGTCGCCTGGGAACCGCTCGTCCAGTCGACCGACGAAGGTGTCGCCCGGGATGAAGGCGTCACCGGGGAAGAAGGTGTCGCCCGGGATCATATGGTCGCCGGGGAACCACGTGTCGCCGGGAATATATAGGGCGCCGTCGGCTACGGTGTCGTAGTCGGGATGCCCCTCTTCGGCGTCCGCGTTGAACACGTCTGCGGTGGCGAGGACGTCGCCCTCTTCCATTGCAGCCACCATGTCGCCTTCGATCTCCTCGTAGCCTTCGTGGTCCCACATACTGTGTATCCGCTCGCCGGAGATCTGGATCATGTCATCCGAGACCAACGTGTCGCCGGGAAACATGTCGTCCGCGTGCGTTCTGTACTTACCGTCGATTTCATTCTGGAACCCCTCCGAAAGCTCAGAATACTCCTCCTCGGGCAAATACACTTCGGCGTCGGCGAGCTCGTAACTGGTGTGGCCGAGGTGATGAGCTTGGGGCCGAAGCTCCTCGTCTTCCACAAAGGTGTCACCCGGAAAAGCGATCCGTGCGCCATCCATCTCGTAGAGACGGCCGACGAACTCCGAATCTCGGTCGAGCACCGCGCTCCCCGGAAGGAAGATCGCTGCCTCTTCCCCGGCTATTGGATCTTCGACGTGCAATCCGTCCTCGTCGACCTCATCGTCCTCGGTCTCGTCCCCTTCGTCGTCCAGATCGCCGTCGACGAGGCCTTCACACCCCAAGAACGCCGTCATCGCGATCACTGCGATCGCAACAAGCTTGAGTCCCCATGAGCACTCTCGAATAAGTGGACTGCGCATAATAACTCCTTTCTCCTTTGTGTTGCGGTTATGGTTCTTATTCGTTTTAATATAACACAGATACTTCTATTTCCCAGCTTTGCGTGTCCCTAAATCCTTGTTGCTAACCTCTTATATGCTCTTTTGCCACATTTACAACCATCGATACACCTGCGTCATTTCGGTATTACGAGCCATCTCCATTTTCCTCAACCTCTCGCCCTTCCCGGCCTTTACGAAAGCAGCAAGTGGTGATTCGATGGAGGAAGATCGGAAGGATGGAGCCGCGAAAGATATCGGCCGGACGATCCGGACGATTTGACCAAAGGCACGCGGACGGTACTCTTATGAAAGAAGCGATGTTCTGGGAAGCGGCAAAAGACGGCGCAGTGGTCTGTCACCTCTGCGGACGCCACTGCCGGATTGCACCGGCCGAGCGCGGGGTCTGCGGAACGCGGGAGAATCGCGAAGGCACGCTCTACTCGGTAGCGTACGGGAGGATCACGGCCCCTGCGGCGGACCCAATCGAGAAGAAACCGCTCTACCACTTCAAACCGGGCTCACTGGCGCTCTCCTTTGGCACCGCCGGCTGTAACTTCCGGTGCATGTACTGTCAGAACGCGACGCTGGCCCGCGCAGCTCCGGAGACTTCCTATCTCACTACGTGTGCGGTCGAGGAAGTCGTCCGAACTGCGCTCGACCACGACGGCATCGCGTGGACCTACAACGAGCCTACGGTCGGTTTCGAGTTCAGTTACGACGTGTCGAAACAGTACAAAGAAGCCGGCGGCGGCTACGTGTGTTATGTGACAAATGGATACATCGAGCGCGAGCCGCTCCAGGCGATCGCTCCATACCTTGACGCAGTGAACATCGATATCAAGTCGATAACGGAAGGCTTCTACCGCGATATAGTCGGCGCACGCCTCCAGAGAGTGCTGGATACCGCGGTACAGGCGCGCGATCACGGTATTCACGTGGAAGTCACCTACTTAGTCGTCCCTCACCACAACGACAGCGAAGAGGAACTGGCCGGATTCTCCCGTTGGGTAGCAGAGCATCTGGGGCCCGACACCGCTACCCACTTCTCCCGGTTCTTCCCGGCCCACAAGATGCGCACCGTCCCGCCAACCCCGGTCGCGACGATGGAGCGGGCACGAGAGATCGCCACAGCCGAAGGGCTGAGCTTCGTCTATTTGGGGAACATCCAGGCCGACAACGATACCCGATGCCCTCAGTGCGGCCGCACGATTATCCGTCGGTCCGCTTTTACCACCACGAAGCCGGAGCTTCGCGCCGGCGCGTGCCCTGACTGCGGCCGCGCCATTCCGATCGTGACTTGAGCCGTCCCTCGTTTATCGATACGCTTTAGGAGCGCGAGTGCGGGGGAGCGCGCCGCACCAGTGCTACGCGCACCGGACGCGGATGGGCCGGCGGCACTCGCGACGGGAGCGGGTAAGCCGGCAGCACGCGCACCGGATACAACAGTAGGGACGGAGCCGAACGGGCCAGACCGGCGAACCGTTCGATCGGCAGACCGGTAAGCAAGGAGGAGCAGGTGGCGGACTACGATGTGGTGGTGGTCGGGGCCGGAATGGCGGGGCAGGTTTGCGCTGCCTATTTGGCGCGCGACGGGAAACGCGTTCTGCTGCTGGAACAGAATCACCATGCCGGCGGGAACATGTCGGGCTTCTCGAGAAACGGCTTCACTTTCGACGGCGGCGACCAGTCGTTCGAGAGCCTGGGTATCGTCTTTCCTATTCTAGAGGATCTGGGCATCTACGATGCGCAGCCATGGATCAAGGCGCGGTACCGGATGGTGAGCAAGGACTTCGACTTCTTCATCGACGGGATTGATTCGGTAGAAGCAGCGTTGCGCACTGCGTTTCCCAATGAGCCCGGCATCCGTCCGCTTTTCGAGGAGATCCGCTCCGTCTCCCGCTTCATGCAGTCGGTCTGCACGCCGTGGGAGTTTCCCCTCCTCCACGATTTTCGGCTGAGCGGCGCGCTTAAGCTGCTCCCGTGGCTCCGGCGCCTCAAGCGCTGGTCGACCTTCCGCTATCGCGAGACCGCCTGCCGCGTTATTCAAGATCCGCAGCTACGGAATTGGCTTACCACCATCGGCTACTACAAGATGCCGCACCTCTTTTTCGCCGGGTTCTGGCAGCTATGGTCCCACGACTATTGGTATCCGGTCGGGGGAATGCAGGCGCTCCACGATCGCTTGACCGCTCGCTATCGCGCGTTCGGCGGTGAAGTCCGATTCAAGACGCAGGTGGATCGCTTCCGGTTGGGCCGAACGGGCAGAAGACGCGAGGCCCAGGCGATCGTGACTTCGACCGGTGAGGAGATTACCGCCAACCACTTCGTATACGCCGGGGACTACCAAAAACTCGTGGAGAAGCTCATCGGGCCGGACGGATTTCCCGGCAGGACGGTGCGCCGCGTGCGCGCTTCACGCCTGACGGAGGCGCTTGTAACCGTCTACCTCGGTCTCGATATGAGTGACTCCGAGCTGTCGAGCACCCTTGGCGGTGCTCACCATCCGTTCTTCTTTCCCAACTACAAGGTCATCTTCCCGGACGAAGGCTCGCCCGCCGACGTCCACAGCCACATGTGGGTAACCCTCAACCACTTCGGCCGCGAGAGTACAGCCGCCCCTGAGGGCAAGTCGGCACTCACCATCCAAACCTACAGCTCCGCCCGGTGGCAGGAGCACTGGCGGAACGGCGGCACCGGGCTCCCGCGGACCCCGGCATATCGCCGTCTCAAGCGAGCGGTAGCGATGGAACTCATTAGTACCGCTGAGAGCCTGGTGCCGGGGCTTCGCGACCGCGTGGAGTATCTCGACGTCGGAAGCCCTCTCTCGCTCGAGCGGTTCACCGGAAACTCGGAAGGCTCGACCGGCGGCTGGTGCTATCAGGACACTGTCTCGCCGTTGTATCGAAGCCCCATGTTGAACATGATCCGTACTCCGTTTCATAATGTTTTGGCGTGCGGACACTATGCGCTCTGGCCCGGCGGGGTAATCTCCGCGACGCTTTGCGGGCGAATCGTCGCTAACATGGTGGCCGGACGTCGGGCCCTCGCCCGGATGTAGCGCGTCTCGCAGCCACCGACCACCGGCCGCCGGCCTTCGGGCCCTGCTGATCGGCCACGGCAATCGGCGGCCGCCGCAACGCGGCTTCCGGGACCCCAGCGGGCGGGCCGAGTCGGCAGCAGTTAGGAAGCATATGAGATCGTGGAACAACAAACTCTTCCTCGGACCGTTGCCGGGGCGGCACGCGGCCCTCAACACCTGGCTCCGGGAGATCGCCCGGCATGAGATCGAGACGATCGTGTCGCTCACCGAGGAGTGGGAGACCCGCGCCCGGGCTCCCGACTACTACGCTTGGAGGCAAAACCAAACGGAATACGAGCTCGTCTCGATTCCGATTCCCGACGGTGAGCCACCGCCGCCCGTGCGGCAAAGCGAGTTCTGGAGTGCCGCACAACGAGTCGCCGAGCGAGCACGGACCGGGAGCCGCGTGTACATCCACTGCGCCGCCGGTATCGGACGAACCGGAATGTTCGCTTCAGCTGTACTCATGTGCATGGGGTACGGCTTCGACGAAGCGCTGGAGGAGATTCGCGCAGCCGGCTCCGTTCCGGAGGCCCGCAGGCAGGCAGCGTTTATCCGCTCCGGATTGCCGGAATCCGGTGGCGACGACGCCCGAAGCTGATGAGAGAACAGAGCCGGGAAATCCTTGAATTCGGAGATACCCGGCGCACGACCGGTCCGAAGCACGACCGGTCCGAAGAATGATGAAGAAATCCCAGGACTCAGGGCTAAGGAGGTCGATATGTCGAAAGAGATTGTGATCGAGGCCGGCGAGGTTACACTTGAGGGCGAGCTGTACGATACACCTTCGGCGGAGAAAGTGTGGGAGTCCCTTCCCCTCGAGGGAAGCGCAAATACGTGGGGCGATGAGATCTATTTTTCGATCGGCATGGAGCTCGAGCTCGAGCCCGACGCCACGGACACGATGGAGGTGGGGAGCCTGGCGTACTGGCCGGTGGGAGAAGCATTCTGCGTCGTGTTCGGCCCGACCCCGGCCAGCGGCTCCGACGGCACGCCGCGCCTTGCAAGCGCCTGCAACCGGCTGGGAAGGACTAAAGGGGACGCGCGGCGGCTCACCGCGGTAAACAGTGGCGATCCGATCCGCGTCAAAGCGAAGGAGTAAGCCGAGCCCGGCATTTGCGCGTGCTCCGTGCCGCATCCGCACGACCGTGCCGCATGCCACATGCCACATGCCGCGTGCCGCGTCCGGGTCCACATGACGGAGCAGCGGCAGGGGCCGAGTCGAGGGCGGTGGGTCTGCCCGGGGTTGTGGCGGTGCGGGCGCTTCCGCCGGAACTCCGTTTATGCTACATTCTGCGCCGATGGCTGAGAGCAACCCAACGAAACGACGAAACATCGGTATCATGGCGCACATCGATGCGGGGAAGACCACGACGACCGAGCGGATTCTGTACTACACCCGCAAGACGCACCGCCTCGGCGAAGTGGACCGCGGCGATGCGGTGATGGACTGGATGGAGCAAGAGCAGGATCGCGGAATTACCATCACCAGCGCGGCCACCACCTGCTTCTGGAAAGACCATCAGATCAACATCATCGATACTCCGGGGCACGTGGATTTCACCGCGGAAGTGGAGCGCAGCCTCCGTGTGCTGGACGGCGCGGTAGCCGTCTTCGACGCGGTGGGCGGCGTCGAGCCGCAGAGCGAAACGGTTTGGGCGCAAGCAGACTACTACAACGTTCCGCGCCTTGCGTATGTCAACAAGATGGATCGAGTCGGTGCGGACTTCTTCCATGTGCTCGACGACATGCACGATAAGCTGAAGTGCACTACCGTCCCCCTTCAGATTCCGATCGGCTCGGAGAACTCGTTCACCGGCGTCATCGATCTCTTGGCAATGGAGGAGATCCATTGGGACCGGGAAAGCCTCGGGTTCGAGATGACGAAGAACCCGATTGCGGACGAGCAGCGAGCGAACGCAGAGAAATGGCGCGATGCGCTCCTGGACAAGCTCACCCACTACTCGGACAAGCTGACCGAGCTCTATTTGGAAGGCGAAGAGATTCCGGTGGAGAAGATTCTTCCGGTGATTCGGCGCGAGACCATTGCAGGCAATATCGTACCGGTCTACTGCGGCGCTTCGCTCCGCAATATGGGAGTGCAGCCTTTGCTCGACGGCATCGTCAACTTCCT
>PWGF01000152.1 GCA_003554375.1 Spirochaetaceae bacterium | reverse complement strand
GCCGGTCTCTTGTGACGGAATACTTCGTCGAGACAGTCGAGTACGAACCCCGGCGTATCCTTCGGCGGGTAGTGGGGATCACCTTTGCCGGCGAAGCGATCGGTTTTGCTGTCCTCTACGCCGGGTTTCAAGGACAAGATGTCTCCGACCCGGCTTTCACGGCGCTCTTCCACGCCGTGAGCGCGTTTTGCAACGCCGGGTTTTCGCTCTTCGACCGGAGCATGATGGACTTTGCCGGAGCGCCCTCGGTTCTGATTCCCATCGTCGTCCTTGTAATTGTTGGAGGAGCCGGCTTTGTCGTGTGGGACGACGTAGGCCTTCGTATGATGGGCAAGCGACGGCGCCTTTCGCTCCACTCGCGAGTGGTCATCGGGGCAAGTATTACTCTCCTTCTGGTTGGGTCGCTCTTGTTCGGACTCCTGGAAGGAGGCGGGACGCTCGAGGGTATGGGACCCGGCTCGCGCGCGATGAACGCATTCTTCCAGGCCGCTACTCCCCGTACGGCGGGATTCAACTCACTGGAGCAAGCGGATCTTACGGCGCCGGCGCGCCTGGCCACAATGGGATTGATGTTCGTCGGTGGAGCTCCGGCCGGCGTGGCCGGCGGCATCAAGGTTACCACGCTCGTACTCATTATCATGATGGCCGTCCGGTCTGCCGGACCGCGTCGCGACGTCCATCTCGCGCAGCGCAGCATCCCGAAGGAGACGCTTGTCAAGGCGGCAGAAATCGTGGTGAAGTCCCTCCTGATTGTAGGAGGCGCGCTGTTCGTCCTGACCGTCACCGAGCTGTGGCATGCGGGGGCGGACTTTCGCTTCGAGGAGCTCATGTTCGAGATCTTCTCGGCGTTTAGCACGGTCGGGCTGTCGCTCGGCATAACGGGAGAACTGAGCGATCCGGGGCGCGTAGTTGTGATTGCTACGATGTTGACCGGAAGGATCGGAATTGTAACGATGTCGTTGCCGCCCATCCGCCGGCAGCTTTCCCGGAGCGTTCGCTACCCGGAAGGGCGGCTCATGCTCGGTTAGTGCGAGGGGCGGCCTCGAGCTGCGCGGGAGCCAAAGGAGCAGGGAGAGATGGTACGTCAATATGCAATCATCGGCCTCGGAAAGTTCGGACGCCGTATTCTCGACGAGCTTCTCGCGGCCGACGCGGAAGTCCTGCTTATAGACAAGGACCCGGAGGCTGTTGCTGAGTATGAAGATACCGTCCAACAGGTCTACATCGTGGATGCGCTCAAGGAAGAAGCCATTCGGCGGCTGGTTCCGCCGGACGTCAACGCGGCTGTCGTGGATCTGGTCAAACGGATCGAGGTTTCGATCCTGGTCACTAACTACCTGAAGAAGCTGGGGGTGGCGCGGGTAGTTGCCACGGCGGAGAACGAGGAGCATGGGGAAGTCCTTTCCGTCGTCGGCGCAGACCAGGTGATCTTTCCCAACCGGGAGGCTGCCAAGAGAGTCGCGCCCACCCTGCTCTCTACGAGTGTATTTAACTACCTGCCCCTTGAAAGCGGCCTCTCCATGGCGGAGATCGAGGTCCCGCCGCGGTTCGTCGATCACACGATCATCGAGGCGGACTTCCGCCGCGCGACAAACCTCTATGTCGTCGCGGTGCGTTCGGCCGGCAACATAGAGTACCGTTTCGTAGCTCCCGACTACCGCATGCAGGAGCGGGATACGCTCCTGGTAGCCTCGGACGACGCGTCGATTCGCGCCTTCTCGCGAAAGACCGGCACGCGTGCCGGCAATACACACCGACGCGGCCAGCCGTCGAGTCCCCGCGTTGCGCGCCGTGACGACGGCACCGGCGCACAGGAAGAGCTCGCGCGCTCGGCGGGCAAGCCGGAGGGCAAGGTGCCCGAAGACTTGCTTCTGGGGCAAGAGAGACCGAAAGCTGCGCCGGAAGAGCGTCCTCAGCAACCCGGCCACGAACCGCCGGCCCCACACGAGTCCGGCACCGGATCACCCGCCGCGCATGAGTCCGGCGAGGGCCACAGGGCGGAGAGATCCGTTTTCGGGCGCGGGCTTTTTCGGCGGCTCCGAGCGCGGTTTCGAGAACGTTGAGCGGAGGGGTACCCGGGACGGTAACCTCGGTCGCCAACAAGAAGGTAAACCGAGCCCGTCACCCGGAGCCGAGTGTGGGGCGCTCTGACGTGGCAGCACGTAACCAAAAGGAAACGGCGGCCCAGCGCCGGCGCAGGGTGCTTCACGGAGGAAGACAGAGCGACGCGCGGCCGGACCACGGGGCGCTTGCGCGCGAAGGAACGGGAGACAGCCGATGGAGAACATCAGGGTTACGCACAAGCTCTGGCTCGTCCTCATCGCAGGCGTCTGTGGTGTATCGTTCTCCGCATGGTTTCCTTCGGGGCCCTTGGAATGGTTCGGCGCGGGCGCCGGTGCGTACAGCCAAAATGGGAACAGGATCCCGGCCTTCTCCTCCGCCTCAAACCGAGGCGGCGCCTTCGGCGGCGCGGCGTTCATAGCCGACCCGGGACCAGCCGGCGCCCCCCTAGGGGTCATGCAGCGCTCGCCGTTCGTGTACTTCCAGGATCCGATTACCGGCCTCTACCCCGGGGAAGTAACCTACACCCTCGAGCTGGACGATCCGGACGTCGTGAACCTCCAGGGGGCAGTCGCCCTTACGTTCGACGACGTCGTGGTGGAGGGCGACGCGCTCGATCGAATTCTCGACACGCTCGCCGACTACGGTGCGCCCGCGACGTTTTTCCTGGAAGGACGCCGGCTGGTCCAAGGCGGTCCCGAAGACCCCCATCTCCTGCCACAGACCGAGCGGCTTCTCACCCGGATCGTGGAAGAAGGGCATTCGCTGGGGAACCACTCGTTTCACCACCCCAACTTCCAGGCGGCGGAGTACCGGGAATCCCCTGGCGGCCGCGAGCGCATCCGGGAGGAGCTGGAACACCTAGAGAACGTGGTCGCCGAAGCGCTCCCGGTTCGATTGGCCGGGGCGACTCCTATCCGGTACGTTCGCCCTCCGTTCGGCGCCCGGGCCGTTCACGCGCCCCAAACTCCCGAGGCGTTTGCCGAGCGGCGAGCCACCACGACGTCGGAGGCTCAAGCAGCGCGGGAGGCCCAAACGGCTTCGAAGGGCCAAGCAGCGGAGGAAGGCCGGACGGCTTCGAACACGCAGGTGGCTTCGGACGGTTCGCAGTACGCGTCTGACCCGGACGCGCAAGCGATGGCCGAGGCCGAGCTGGCCGTTGCTCATGCCGGGCTGGTAGACGAGGTTCTCGCCGAGCGCGGGAGCGTACTCGTGAACTGGCACGTGAACTCTCTGGATTGGCAACTCGGCCTACCGCCCGACCACCACTACCATGCAACCCCGGAGACGGTGATTCAAGCTACCGTCCACGGCTCTCCGGCGGACGTGTACGGCACGCCCTCCGACGGGTTGCGCGATACCGGGGGCGGCGTTGTCCTCTTCCATGCGAACCGTCGCACCGCCGAGGTCTTGCCGGATGTCTTGGAGAAGATTGCCGGGTCCCGCACCCAGGATGGCCGCGCGTTTCGCTTCGTTCGCGTGCGGGACGTTCTGATGATGAAGTACGGGATGGTTCCGCCGGTCCCGGCGCACGACGAACGATGAGGCGCAGTATGGCACAGCGGCCTATAGCTTTACCCCCCGAGTTTATCCCATCTGACATAGGCGTGTACGTCCATCTCCCATTCTGCTCAGCTCGTTGCTACTACTGCGGCTTCCATTCGAGCACGAAGCTCGACGACGAAGTAGTCGCTCAGATGCTCGAGAGGCTCCTTGCCGAGGCCCGAAGTCTTATGGCTCTCCTGGAAAAACCGCGGATCGATACCGTCTACATCGGGGGTGGCACCCCAAGCGCTGTTCCAGCCCGCCTTCTATGCCCCTTTCTGGAGAGGCTTGCCGATGCGCTCGGTATAGCGAGCAAGGGGAGCCCGCCCTCCGGCAAACGAGAGTCCGACCGCGGAAGCGGAGCGCCATGCGGCGGCCCAGAGTGGAAACCTCACGCCACGGCGTCCCGGCCGGGCAGACCCTCCGATCTCGGGAACGGAGACGAAAACCCGGCGTCCGGCCCCGGCTTCTCCTGCTCACAACGACACGCAGGGGCCGTCGAATGGACTGTCGAGGCAAACCCGGAGACGGTTGGGCCGGATTTCCTCTTGGCGGTAAACGACTCGCCCGCGAATCGCATCAGTCTGGGAGTGCAGAGCTTTGACGACGGAGCACTTCAGACGCTCGGCCGCCAAGCCTCACGAGAACGGATCGACCGTGCGCTCGATCTTCTGGTCGCTCGCTGGTCGGGACGGCGCTCGCTCGACCTCATTGCCGGCATTCCGGGCCGGACGCCGGAGGCTGCGGCGCACGACGCCGAGCTTGCGGGCGCAACCGGGATCGAGCACGTGTCTCTCTACCAGCTCACGCCCGAGCCCGGCACTCCGCTCCTCGATATGCTCGCTGCCGGGCAGCTGCAGCTCGACCAACACATGCAAGAAGAGGCATGGCTTGCCGCCGCCGAACGGCTCTTGGCGACAGGGCTTGCCGACTACGAGGTCTCGAACTTCGCGCAGCCGAACGGAGAATCGCGCCACAACCAACGGTACTGGCGAATGCACCCATACGTGGGGATCGGGCCGAGTGCGGTCGGAACGCTTCGCAGTAGCGCACGAGCCCCCGACGTAGCGGCAGTCCGGCTCACGCGCTCCGCCTTCGGAGGTCTTCCTCCGAAGTACTCGATAGAGCTACTCGACTCCGACACGCTTGCATTCGAGCTCTGCATGGTCGGATTGCGAACCGCCGAAGGGGTCGATCTTTCGGACCTTGCCCGTCTAACCGGCTCGGATGCCACGAGACCTCTCCTCAGAGGCATAGAGGATTGGGCTGGTTTCAAATATATCGATCGAGAGCGGCTTCGCCTGGAGGGCCGACTAGCGCTCATTCGGCCGGGCCGTAGGATCCTGGACCATCTTCTTACCTCGCTGGAGCTTCCCCGTCGCCGCCCGTCGCACGCTTCTGTTTGGACAGTGCGGAGCGCACCGAGATGAACTCGCCGAGGTTACGCGTAGTCAGGAGTCCGTAGAGCCGGTCGCCCGAGAAGACGAGATAGGTCTGTGCTTGCTCTTGCTGCATCTGCATGAATGCGTTTTGAAGTGACTCCGAAGCATCGAGCATACGATAGTCCGTGCGCATAGCAGCCCGCACCGGGTACTCCTCCCCATGCTCCTGAAGCGCGCTTGAAAGACGGTCCCGCGTAATGAGCCCAAGAACCTTGTCGCCTTCCACCACCGGGAAGTCCTCCTGCGTCGAGGTCAGAAGAAGCTGCACCACCTCACGGAGGTGCTCATTGGGACCGACGGTCCGAAAATCGGTGACCGTTGCCTCCCTCACCGGCGTACCCGAGAAGTAGGCGCGCATCTGCGCCATGTGCGTCTCCTGCGTGGCGCCCATCCAGACGAATACCGCAATCAAAATCAGGAACGGGTTCCCGAAGAACCCCAGAAAGCCGAAGATGAGAGCCATCGCCTGCCCTAAGCTGCCTGCAATTGCGGTGGCGCGGCTGTACTCCAGCTTGAGCGCCAACAACGACCGCACGATCCGACCGCCATCCATTGGGAACGCAGGGAGCATGTTGAATACGACGAGCGCCACATTCACCGTCATGAGCCTGGTTAGAAAGTGGCCGGCGAAAATGCGCTCCGCCGTCGGCACCCGCAAGCCGATCGATACGGCTGCAAGCAGAAACAAGACCCCCGCAATGACCACGTTCACCAGCGGTCCGGCGATCGCAACCATGAACTCCTGCTTGGGGTCTTCCGGCATCCGCTCCAGCCTGGCCACACCGCCGATAGGCAGAAGCGTCACGTCGCTGGTTCGAATACCGTAGCGCGCCGCGGTCAGAGCGTGGCCAAACTCATGGAAAATTACGCAGACGAAGAGTGCCAGGATGAACGCAATCGATTCAAACACCTGGGCGGGTCCAACTCCGGTAAGCGAATCCTGAATGGCCACCCAGATGAGCAAGAGCGGAAACGTTACATGAACTTTCAGGTCGATACCTTTGATCCGCGCAAGCGGCAGTGACCATTTCATGCCTCTCAGGATAACGCGGAGAGACGGAACGCGCAATCACGGTGCGGCTGGACGACTCTTCCGGGCCCTGGTATCGTACCGGTCAAACAGCTATGAACGCACGAGAACTAGTAACGCGATTCGGTTGGCGGCTGCGCAGCACACGGGTTCGTACGGGGTTGGCGCTGGGCGCTCTGGTGCTGGTGTTGGGGTGCGTCGTGTGGGGGCGCGCCCTCCTTGCCGCCTCGGTGGTGGGGGCCGAGCTATCGCTTGTCGCGGTGGGGCTGGACCTGGCCGCGGCGGTCGTGGCGTGCGGGGTGGCGCTTCTTCTAAGGCGTGCCGGACAGGTGCTTGGCTCGATCCTTGGCGGGCTGTTTCTCCTTGCCTACGCATTGCTGTTTGCCGCCAACATGGAGATGGCCGCGGCCATGGATACCCTTGTCCATCTCCAGGACATCACGTTTGCCGCGGACGAGGTGTTCATCCGGGGGAGCGCTCTCCAGCTTGCCTTCCCGCTCTTCACGATGGTCTTCGTCCTTGCTGCGATCGTGGGCGGGGTTGCGTTGTCGCTCGTCCCTGCACCCGACAAGCAGGTATTGATCGGTGCCGCCGCGGTGACGCTCGCCTTTCTGGGAACGTACGCGCTCACTGCTCGGATGAGCCCCGGCACTGAAGACTGGCAGCACGCGGGCCTCGTAGGAGGATCGCTCGGAGTTTCGCTCCGTACGCCGTCGCCTTTGGGGCCGGGACCCGTGGAAGGCGAATGGCTCGAGCGCCCCGATATCGATGGCCCGTCTCAGGCGGAACCGGACAGCGCCGTTCGCCCGCAGGACGACGAGCGCGATGCCGCGCAGCGGGACGCCGTAGCGCGCTTCCCGGGCAGAGACCGGGTAGGCGAATCGGAGACCGGCCCACGCCTGGTTTCGGCTCCCGAGGAGCCTCGGAACATCTTGCTGGTTATCGTAGAAGGAATCCCCGGCGTCTATCTGGAGCAGGTCCAGCGCGAGCGCGCGGTTGACTACGAGGTGACCATGCCCGCCTTTAGCGCCATTGCTGAGGAAGGGCTCGTCGTCCCCGACTCTATAGCGCACGCGCGCCAGACAATCCGCGGTCTCTATTCG
>PWGF01000375.1 GCA_003554375.1 Spirochaetaceae bacterium | reverse complement strand
TGACCTTCACCATCCGTGAAGTCCCGGTAGTGGGGATATTTCGCTATCCCGTAGAAGACGATCTTCTTGACCGGGTGGCAATTGTCGATGCCGAGACGGCGCGAGCGCTCAACGGTTACATATATGGCGCGGGCGGTGAGGTTGAGATCCCGGAGGAAGAACGAGCGTACCTCGAGGGAGACATGGACGACTTCTTCGGCGAAGCCGACACGTTTGGCGAAACACTCGAGGACGCGGAAGAGCCCAAGGACGCGGAAGAGGCTGACAACGATCGTGACGGGATGGACCCCACAGATCTGGACGAGTTGGAAGCGGCAATCAGCGATCGGCCGGAGCCGGACGCTCAAGAGAGGATGCCCGGCGAAGGCCCGGAGGATGAGGAGCGTGGGACGGTGGACGGCGCCTGGAACTTCCTGCTTCTGTCGTTGGAGAATCGCGATCAAGCGGCCTCAGTGATGCGCCGGCTGGAGCGTGCCGACTTCGGGCCGGATCAGGGATATCAGGTTCGTGACTGGCAGGGCACGGTCGGAGGCAATGCGGAGCTCGTGTGGTATCTGCAGCTGATGTTCAATGCGGGGCTCGTATTTGTTGCGGTCGGAGCGGCACTCATCACCACGAACGCGCTCGTTCTCTCGGTGATCGAGCGTACCGGAGAGATCGGTACGATGCGCGCGCTCGGGGCCTCGCGTCCGCGGGTCGGCGCGATGATATCGCTGGAGACGATCATGGTTGTCGTGGGTGCAGCCGCGCTCGGTATCGCGCTCGGTGCCGCGGGAGTTTGGGGGTTGAACGCTACCGGCGTGGTTGTGGACAATCCTTATATTGAGATTCTGTTCGGCGGGGAGCCGATCGCGGGAAACGTAACGGCGGAGTTGGTTGCGGCACATGTCGGAGGAGCATTGCTTCTTGCGATCGTCTCGCTGATCTATCCGCTCAAACGCGCGCTGAGTATCGTGCCGGTGGAGGCGATGGCCGAGTAAAGCTCATCGCGCATGCCGGAAGGAGGCGAATACCGGTGTCGGCGACCTTGGGGGTGTAAGGAAAAGCACCCGCGCGGACGCACGGGTGCTATGACTTCGAGGCGCGGTGGAGCATCTGCTTTGCCCCGGCGCGCGCACACATGGGCGCTGTAGCGCTGACACTGAACAAACGAGGGATTCTGAGGGATTCTGATGGAAAGACGTGTAACAGAGGTAGTAGGAACAGGGAGACCGGATAAGAGGAGAAGTTTCACCATGTGCGGCGGCTCGATTCACCGGAGTGCCGCGACCTGCCGAAGTGCCACGACCTGCCGCGGTCGAAGGAGAGTGCGCCGCTTGGCGCGAGCGCTGTTCGGCGCCGTGATAAGCCTGGGTATGGTGGTGACGCCGGTTATTGCCGAGGAGTTCACCGCTGAAGAGAGTCGGGAGATTCTGCAGCGCGTGGACGAACAGGTAAGCTACAAGGATCGCGACTTCGCGGCTACGTATGCGGTGACGCAAGAGCGGCCCGGTGAAGGTGAGAGCCGAACCGTGATGAACATGTACCGGCGTGACCGAGAGGACCGCTACACGATCATCATCCGCGAGCCTTCCCAGGACCGCGGCAAGGGATACGTGCGTATCGGCGAGAATCTGTGGTTGTACGATCCGGCGGACGGCCGGTTTACGCGGACGAGGGCTCGGGATCGATTTGAGAACACCAACGCCCGCAACTCGGATTTCACCCAGTCCACTTTGGCGGAGGACTATCGAATTGTCGGTCACACTGAGGAACAGCTGGGAGTCTATGAGACGGACGTCTATGATCTGGAGGCGGTGACGGACGAGGTAACGTATCCCGCAATGCGCGTGTGGATCGATGAAAATGGGCTTGTTCGTAAGTTTGAGGACTACAGTGCCTCCGGTGAGCACATGCGAACTACCGCCATCCCGAATTACCGCCGAGTTGACGGCCGGTTCGTGCCGGTCCGGATGGTAATCCAGGACGAGCTTCGAGGGCGAGAGATCGATGGGGAGTTTCGCAACGAACGGACGGTAATCAGCGTGTCGGAGCCATCGTTCGATGACGTCTCCGATATGGTGTTCACGCGGGCATATCTGGAACAGGTGGCCGACTGATGGGGCGGATGCCCCGAGCCGCGGTGGTCTTGACGCTTGGAGCAGCCGTGGAACTGTCGTTCCAGTTCTGACGTGTTCGAAGCACTTGTCGTCGGCAATGTGGGGGCGGGGTAGCTTGGGCCGGCAGCACCCAACGCAGGAAGCGCGGAGAGGAGTATGCAAGATATGGATGGAGCCTCGGGCGATACCGCGGTGCGCCTGGACGATGTATGGAAAATATACCGGCTGGGACGAACGGAGGTGGAAGCGGTCCGAGGCGTGAGCCTCGGGATTCAGGAAGGGGATTTTGTCTCGATCGCCGGCCCGAGCGGCAGCGGGAAGTCCACCATTCTCAATCTCATCGGCTGTATCGATGTGCCTACACGGGGCAGCGTGGAAGTGGTCGGTCAGCCGACCTCCGGCTTGAATGACCGGGAGATTACGCGATTGCGGCACCAGACCGTAGGGTTCATCTTCCAGTCATTCAATCTGATCCCGGTACTGAACGTCTTTGAGAATGTCGAGTTTCCCCTCCTTCTGGGGTCTAAGCCATCTCCCAAGTCGGAGCGCCGCGACTACGTGGAGTTCCTCATGGAGGCTGTAGGGCTGGCCGAGTGGCGGTCGCACCGTCCGAGCGAGCTCTCCGGAGGCCAGCGTCAACGCGTTGCGATCGCGCGTGCGCTCGTGGGTAAGCCGCGGATCGTACTGGCAGACGAGCCTACTGCAAACCTCGATTCGAGCACCGGCGCATCGATAATCGAGCTGATGAAACGGATCAACCACGAGCTCTCGACAACCTTCATCTTCTCCACCCATGACCCGAGCATCGTGTCGATTGCCGACCACGTGGTGCGACTGCGGGACGGAAGCGTGATCGAGGACACGCGGGCACACGCCGCTCAAGGGGTATAGTTCCTCCGGCAGGGTTCGGAGCCGACGGCTCCCTCGATTCATCTCACGGCGGCGGCTTTCACGGCGGCAGGCTCGGCCTCCGGCCGGGACGAAGCCGCCGGTCGCCGGCGCGGTGCCGCAGCCGCCCTAGCTCCGTGACGATTGAGCTTGCCGGCGGGTCAGCCCGCGCGACTCCACCGGATGTAGGGAAGCCGTTCGGCGGTGCGGTCGACGAGCTCGGCGTTGGAGAGGAGGAGCGCGGTGCTGTCCCACATGCCCTCCATGAGGGTTTGACGCCGGGCCTTCGGCATCTCTATCGGAACGACGATGCGCGATTGAGCCGAATCGTCCGCTGTCCCGGCTTGAACGCCCTGAGCCGGAGGCGCCGGCGCGCAGACTTCCATCGCCTCGAGATCCACTACGAGCTCGGTTTCCGGGTGCGCGGCCGCCAGCTCCTGCAGCTTGGCGACGTCTTCCTTTGAGGCGGTCACCGGAGGCACGCCGAGCATCGTGCAGTTTCCCGCGAAGATCTCGGCGAAGCTCTCAGCGACTACAGCCTTGATACCCCATCGGGTAAGCGCCTGTGGCGCATGCTCCCGGCTGCTGCCGCAACCGAAGTTGACGTTTGCCAGGAGGATGCGAGCGCCCTGGTACTCCGGTCGATTGAAGGGATGGTCCTTGGGGGCCCCTTCGGAGTCGAAGCGCTCATCGTAGAACGGATACTCGCCCATGGCGCTGAAGGTGATCTCTTTGAGAAAACGCGCCGGTATGATCTGGTCGGTGTCGATGTCGTCTCCTACGACCGGTACCGCGCGTCCGGTCACCTGCGTGACGCGAGCTGCTGCCGGCGGCCCGGCCCCGGCGCTCTCGGTGTCCCCAGCGCTCCCGGCCCCAGAGCTCCCAGCGGCCCCATGGCGCGAAGCTTCTGCTTGCCGGGTGCGAGCCTGATCGGACCTCTCCGTGTTAGTCTCTCTGCTAGACATTGGCGACCTCCTCTTTGTCCGCCACGGGGAACTCTCGGATATCGGTGACCCGGCCTTCGATCGCCGCTGCGGCGACCATCTCCGGGGACATGAGAAGCGTCCGCCCCTCGGTACTCCCCTGCCGCCCGACGAAGTTTCGGTTGCTCGAGCTGGCGCTGATCTGATTTCCTTGTAGCTTATCCGGATTCATTGCCAGGCACATCGAGCAACCGGCTGCCCGCCATTCGAAGCCTGCCTCCATGAAAACCTTATGCAGCCCTTCGCTCACCGCTTGTTTTGCAACATGCATCGAGCCGGGGACTACGAATGCGTGGACGTCCGATGCCACCTTTCTCCCTTGGACTACCTGGGCGGCCGCGCGGAGGTCTTCGATCCGTCCGTTGGTGCAGCTTCCCAGAAAAGCGACGTCGATTGGTATGCCCCGCATCTCGCTGCCCGGCTCCAACCCCATGTGGGCGTAGGCATGCTCCGCCGCCTTGCGCTCGCCGGAGTCCCGTATTGCTGAGGGGTCCGGAAGTCGTTCGGATATGCGAACGCTCTGCCCCGGCGTGACGCCCCAGGTGACCATGGGCTCGATGTCCGCTGCGTCGAATACGACTCGGTCGTCGTACTCGGCATCCGGATCGCTTGCCACCGATTGCCAGTAGGCTATGGCTTCATCCCAGTCCTCGCCCTTCGGAGCATACTCTCTGCCGGCCAGATAGTCGTAGGTGGTTTGGTCGGGATTCACGTAGCCGACACGCGCGCCGCCTTCGATCGACATATTGCAGACGGTCATGCGGCCTTCCATGCTCATCCGGTCGACAACGTCTCCCGCGTACTCGTAGGCATAGCCGATGCCGCCCTTCACGCCGAGCCGGTTGATGATATAGAGGATGACGTCCTTGGGCGTTACGCCGGGACCGGGCTCGCCGTTAACCTCGATTCGGCGAACTCTGAGAGGCGTCATGGCCAGACACTGACTGGCGAGGACGTCCCGTATCTGGCTGGTTCCGATCCCGAACCCTAAGGAGCCGAAGGCGCCGTGGGTAGCGGTATGCGAATCACCACAGGCGATGGTCATCCCCGGCTGCGTGAGGCCGAGCTCGGGCCCGATCATATGCACGATGCCCTGACGCCCGCTCTCGAGGTTGAGAAACTCGATTCCAAAGTGTCGAGTATTCTTCTCGAGCGCTTGCATCATCGCTTCCGCTTGCGGGTCCGCAAACGGGCGCTGCTGTGAGGTAGTCGGGACGATGTGGTCTACGGTGGCGAACGTGCGGTCCGGCCGCTTCACCGTAAGGCCTCGTTCGCGAATCATATCGAAGGCCTGCGGGCTCGTGACCTCGTGGATCATATGGAGTCCGATGAGGAGCTGCGTCTCTCCCGAGGGGAGCGTGGTTACCGCGTGTGCGTCCCATACTTTGTTGTAGAGCGTGCCTCGTGCCATAATATCCTCCTGACCGCGCCTCCGGCGGCGGCGCCGGACGGCTATGAGCTGCTCACTGTGCCGAGTTAAGAGTGCCGATTCGGGATCTCACATCGTCAAAGAGTATGACAACCTCGGCGCTATTTGTAAAAGATATTATTCTTATATAGGGTATAGGGCTTTCCTATACCAATCCGTGAAGCGGCGCTTCCCGGTGGCGCGGAGCGCGCATTGGGTGCCGGCGGGGGATGTAACGGAAAGAGGAGGGACATGGAGATTCATCAGCTTCGCTATTTCCTTGCGGTGGCGCAGACCGGCTCCTTTACCGGTGCAGCTGAGCAGTGCCACGTGTCGCAACCGAGTCTCTCGGCGCAAATTGCAAAGCTGGAGGACGAGCTCGGCGGGCCGCTATTCGAACGGTCGCGGCGGGGAGCTCTGCTAACGCAGCGAGGTCAGCTCCTGCGGCCGCGGGCGGTAGAAACGCTTCAGCAGCTCGACCGTGCCCGCGCGGAGATCGATGAGTTGGAAGGGTTGCGTCGCGGTTCCGTAACGCTTGGGTGCCTCCCTACCACCGGGGCGCATCTTCTGCCGACGCTGCTTGCGGCGTTCCGCGCGGAGCACCCGGAGCTGTCGATTCAGCTCCGAGAGGAGTCTTCCCCTGGGCTGGCGGCGGCGCTTCGGGACTACGAGATCGACCTCGCCATCATGGACGAGGCCGGGGTGGACGAGGGGATGAGTGCAGACCGTCTTTTCGGGGAGTCACTGCTGGTGGCCGTCCCACCGGATCACCGGTACGCCCGAAGAGACGAGATCGAGCTCGCTGACCTGCGCGGCGAGCAGTTCATCCTCATGAAGCGCGGACACGGCTTCCACACGATTGTACTGCGTGCCTTGCGGGCGGCCGGCGTCGAACCGGAGGTGGTGTACGAGAGCGCGGAGATCGAGACCGTGCAAGGGTTGGTCGGGGCCGGGCTGGGGGTGAGCCTGGTACCTCGCATGGTTCGGAAGGCGTGGGGTATTGCCTACGTTCGAATTGCCCCGCCGGTCCCGTCACGGACTGTGCTTGTTGCCTACCGGAACCTCCAAGCTCTGAGTCCCGCGGCGAGAGCGTTGCGCGCGGCCGCGCTCGAGCATCTGAGCGGGTTTGGAGATCGATAGGGGAGTGAGGGGAGTGCGGTCCGCGGCGTTCCAAGAATGAGCCTGCATTTCCACTTTCCTCTCCGGCTCCTGGATACACTCTGTGCAGGCTACGCGGAAGCGCTAAGAGCGTACTCCGCAGATTGCCGGAGAGGAGGAGGTGCGAGAATCGAGCCCGCCTCACGTCCATCGGTCCACCCATGCGTGGGCTAAACGAGCAGTACTTGGATGCCCATGTCACGCATGGCACGGACGTAGCCGGGATCTATCTCCCGGTTCGTCACCACCGTAGAGAAACGTGATAGGGTTGCTACCTTGTAGAAGGTGCTAGTGCCGAATTTCGTATGGTCCACCGCAAGGATCCTCGTGTTGGCGATTTCGAGGATTTTTCGTTTCACTCCTACCTCGAACATAGAGAAGTTGGTGACTCCCGAATCGATGGTGACTGCGTCGGCTCCCATTACAGCCTTGTCAATACTGAAATGATCGAGCATCTCCACGGCGAAGGCGTCCCCTACCGTGTAATACCCGGGACGGATATGTCCGCCGATTATCAATGATTCGATATGGTCGTGCTTGGCGAGTTCGGTTGCCACCTGAAGATCGGCAGTGGCTATTCGCAGATCCTGCCGTCTGTGTAATTCGGTCGCTATGTAGAGGCAGGTGGTTCCCGAATCAAGCAAGATGCTGTCGTTGTCTTCCAG
>PWGF01000313.1 GCA_003554375.1 Spirochaetaceae bacterium | reverse complement strand
CGCGCTACTCCGGGCTCCGGCTCTCGCCTCCGGTCCTGCCGCGGACCCGGCGGCGGTGCTCGGCGTGCGTCGCCGCCCTTCGGCAGCCGCCCCGCGCGGGCGCGGCAGGACGCGCTTCGCGCCCCTTCGTATCGCTTGCGCAGAGAAAGCGCCCCAGCCCGCGCACTAGCTTCACGCAGCCGGCGCGATTTCTTGGCACGCCCGCACCGGGGCGCAGCGGGGCGCGCCGCAGCCTCAGCTCCACACAGCCGGCGCCGCCCCCCAGCGCTGTCCGCGCTACAATCCCTGCCTCGATCCCTATTTCAACGGGTCGAATGCTTGAAAGAGTCCGAGATCGGCGAAGTCGGCAACGTTACGTGTGGCAAATCTGCGCACTCCGGCCGCACGAAGGGTACGGGCAAGTCTGACATCAATGATGCGGCGCCGAGCGAACTGGGCTTGTGCAATGTCGCTCCAAACCTGACTCATGACCGGTCGGCACTCCACCACTTGCCGGCGGGGGTTTTGGCGGAGACGAAGGCAGGCGTCGGCCGCCTCAGTTGCGCTATAGGGGCGAGGAAACACCGCGGGGTTCCGAATGAGCAGATACAGCTCTACCAGCACGAGCTCGGCAACGACAACATCGTCTCTACCGGCCGCCTCGAGCACGAATGAGCGTGCCTGCTCGTGGACATCGCTATCTGAGTTCAGCGCATAGACGAAGATATCGGTGTCAATCGCGAGTGCCATGCGTTCGATCCTCATCGGCAGTAGTGAGCTCTCTCCAGTGTTCGTGCGAGAGCTTCTCCACACCCATGGAACGCGGCTCCGGTAGCGACCACTCTTGGGGTTGGTCTACCAGCGGGCACTCGGCAATATACTGCTCAAGAGCACGCCGAAACACCTCGGAGACACTCCAGTCACGGTCTTGGGCGACTCTCTTTGCCCGATCGTACAAAGGATCGGGAACCTGTACCTGTGTGCGCTTCATGCTTACAATATTACAGCGCCATCAGATATTACGCAGTCTGTGCCGGTCAGATTCCCCCTCCACGCACACAGACGTGCTGCCTCACGAATGGCAGTACTCAGGCATGTATTGACAACCGGCACACGAATGGTACACTCTTGGTGTGACGTTCAACTGGGATGACCGGAAGAACCAGCTCCTGAAACGGACACGAGACATAGGCTTTGAGGAGATCGTCGTAGCAATCGAAGAGGGAGATCTCGTCGACGTGCTCGATCATCCCAACACGGAGCTATACGCAGATCAACGAATCTACTTGGTAGCGCACCGGAACTACATCTACGCGGTGCCGTCGGTGCGCAACGTCGAAACCGGGGAGATAGTCCTCAAGACGATCTTTCCCAGTCGGAGATACACCAAGATGTATCTCCGCTCGGAGGGTGATATTGATGGCTGAAGGAAAGCACAACGAAGAGATCCGATACGTGGATGAGGAGGAGGGCCGGCTCATCGAGAGCGTGGAGCGCGGAGAATGGAGCCCCGTCCAGGATGTGGAGGAGGCCAAGGAGGAAGCTCGTCGCTACGCGGAAGCGACGTTGCGAAAAGACCGCCGGATGAACGTACGCATGAGCGAACGAGACCTGCGGAACCTCAAGATACGCGCAGCAGAAGAAGGCCTCCAGTACCAGACGCTCGTGACGATGATTCTGCACAAATACGTGACGGGACAGTTGGTGGAACGGGACCACCCTCGCTCCTCACCGGCCGGCAACGTCAGCCGCGGGAACTGAGGCGGTTCCGATTCGAGCGTGAGGTCGGGATTGGGGCCACCCCGAGCCCGAAAGTCCACAGCGGCGCTGACGGCGCGCCCGCGTCACTCTCCGCGATCCTGTCGCAAGGTCCGTGCCCCCGCAACCACGAATCGCAGCTCGTCCACGCTATCGTCACCAGCCAGTCGGATCCGTTGCGTCGCCGGGACATCCTCCGCGCGGAGATGTTCAACGCGTTTCGCCTCAAAGTGTTTCGACAAGAGCCCGACCAGCCGGAGGCCGCTCGCCTCGCGCGGCTCTTCGACGATCGGCTGAATCGGGGCCAATACTTCGTGATGGAAGTCAAGCGGCCGTGGCTCATGAGCGCTTTCGTGAGCTCGCCGGGCATACGCCCAGAACCGGCTGCCGAACGATGGACGTGCTGCATGTCGCTTGTGCGCTGCAGCTCGAACCGGCCCCGACGACGCGCTGACGGCGTGAGCTGCGTAGCCGCTGTGGCGGCCGCGTCAGTAGAGAAATCTGGAGGTGGCTCGGCGAGTCTCTCCGGTCGTGAACTCCTCGTAGATCACGAACGTGGTAGAGTCCTGTTCCACGAAGTCGAAAGGCAGGACGTTCCGTCCGCCGCCCTCCGTCCGGCCGAAGATCGCGGCGGTCCTGTCGTGGCCGGTGGGGGGGGTGAATGACGGCGTACTGGCTGCTTACGCGACCCGTGCCGGGGGAGGCCGGCTCTTTGATCACTATCGCCCACTCGCGGTTCTGGCTGAGCTCTACCACGGTCAGGACGTATTCAAAGTCAGCATATCCCGGGGCGCGCTCGGCGTAGGCGGTCGTGAGGACCAGCCGTCGGTCATCGTCGCTCACCGTTACGTCGTCGAGCCTACCGTAGTCGGGCCAGATCTCGGCGATCACGGTCATCGTCTTCATCGTCCCGCTCTCGCCCAAGCTCGGTTGGGACTCGCTCACCCATCCTTCGCCGGCGTGACCGCCTCACCCGAAAGGAGAAACTCCGGCCCGGCCTCGTAGCCCTGTTCCCTCAACGCCTCAACGTATTCCGGGTGAAGCCGAAACTCGCCCGCCTCGTGCACTTCGCGATCCCAGGGGTTGAGGATGAGGGCGTCCGTGCGGATGCCGATGAAGTCGGGGGTGAATCGCGTCCAGCTGTGGGCATAGAGGACCGCCGTTTTCACGCCCGCCGCGCCCGCGGCCAAAGCGCTCTCGCGAGCAGCATGCATCGTCTCCCCCGTATCGCAGATGTCGTCTACCAAAAGGACGTGCCGCCCGGCGACGGCGACCGGCGGCTCGATCACGGCGCGCGGATGGTCGGAGACGACCGAATCGCCGTCCCGGCGGCTGAAGCAGACCGGAAAGAGCGGAAGCCGGAGCATGTGCGCGATGAGCGCCCCCGCGTATACGCCGCCGCGGAGCATGGCGAGGACCCCTTCCGGTTCCGTCCGAGCCGCCGCCGCGGCGAGCGCCCGGCAGAGGCCGTGGAAGTCGGACCACGTGATCGACATGACGCGGTCGCGGTTGGCGTAGTCGTACGGTACGCTCATGGCCCAAGGGTAGCACGAGCCGGCCTGCGCAGGAAGAGCGCCGTCGTCAGCGCCCCGCGCCGCAGCCTGCGGCCGCGGCGCCCCTTCGCCTCACCGTCGCCTGCCCGGCGCCGTTCGCCCACGGCCTTCAGGACCGAGCTCTTCGGAGCTTCGATCGGCCTGCGGCGGACGCCTCGCTTCGTTCGCCCCCCCTCCGATCTCGTGCGCGGAAGAGCGTGCCGAAGCTCCGCCGGGACGCCGCGCTGAAAAAGTTCCAGCCGCTTCCTCCACCTCGCCGTCGTCACTGGTCCAGGTTACGGCTTGGTCCGAGGCGCCTTCCGGCGTGAAGGTGCGAAGCTGCCGCGGCGTACATGAATATGTCGGCATCCACGAGGATCGCGGCAGCAGATCCTCCGGTGCCGGAACCGATTCCCGCTTGCCCCCCTCCGCCGTCCCCACAGGCAGCTCGAGCGACGCGAGCTTGTCCACCGCGGCATCGCGTGAGCGACGTTTATCCTCCCGGTGCGGATGAGGCCCTTCGAAGCGCAGGCCCCGATCATTCGTCGGACCCGGGCGAGCCGAACGGCTCGTGCTGTTCGATCAGCCCCTTCTCTCGCGCTTCCTCCCAGGTGATTCCGTACGGCGCTCCGCCGGAGGTATACCCGGCCACGAAGTAGAATTCGCCTTCTGAGAACGGATAGCGATTCCACCACTCCCGTTCCTCCGCCGCTTCCTGCCGCCGGCGACGCTTCTCCCGCGTCTTTTTCGCCTGCTCGGCCACGGTCGTTTCCAGCTGCGCGATGTACTCCGGATCGATCTCCACGCCGAGCAGCTGAAGCTCCTTGACCGCACACAGCCAGTCTACTCCGTATCGTTTCCGATAGGAGCGAACGATGCGTGTTCCTTTGTATCCGGCGAGCCAACTCCGGGCCGTTCGGAGCCGTTCTTCCCGTTTCATCCGTTTCGTCCGGGGAATCGCCTTGCGGCTACGGCGTCTTTTCACATCGACTCACCGTACCTATGCCGGCCGTTCGGGTCAACTGAGACTAGAGATCCCGCTTCCTGGAAGCCGGCTTCACGTATCCCACGACCGCCAAGGACGAAGCCGCCCAGATGGAATGGAGCGCGCGGCGCAAACGAGCACGCCAAGCTCCGTCGCACCACCGGGACGCTGGAGCGCGTTCCCACGACGCCGCCGGTCCGCACGACCCCAAACAGCCTCGCAACCGATTGTCGAAAGAAGACTGTCGAAAGAAGAAAGTCACCGTTCCGGGGCTCGACCTCCTGGGTGCCGCAACTGCCCGCCGCCACCGCCAGAGTCCATCGCCGTGACCCTGCTGGAGGCGGACCGCCGTTTCCGGCCCATCCCCAATTGAAGCTTCTCAGCCCGCCCTCGCGGAGGAGGTGCGGAGCTTCCGGGCGCATTGCGCTCGGCCCGCCGCGCGGCCCGAGCGCAACCGCGCTACTCCGGGCTCCGGCTCTCGCCTCCGGTCCTGCCGCGGACCCGGCGGCGGTGCTCGGCGCTCCTCGCCGCCGTTCGGCCGACGCTCCGAGGGGACGCGGCAGGACGCGCTTCGCGCCCCTCCGTATCGCTTGCGCGGAGAAAGCGCCCAGCCCGCGCACCAGCTCTACACAGCCGGCGCCGCCCTCAGCGCCCCCTGTCCCCCCACCGTCCTCCGCGCCGCAGCCGGCGGCCCGGGGCGCGCCACAGTCGCTTGACGGACCACAAATCCGACCTTACTATAGTCATATGAAGACCAGTTCCGTTTCCCAGCTCAAGGCACATCTCAGTGAGATGCTGCGGGCGGTCAAGGCAGGCGAAGATGTGCTTGTCGTCGAGCACCGGCGGCCTGTTGCGCTCATCCGGCCCTACAGCGGTGATTCCATCGTCCTCCGGGAGCCGACTACCACTTACACGCCCCGGCACCTGAGCCCGCTTACGACAAAAGACCCACGGGATGCACTGAGCGATGAGCGGGCTGAGCGATGGTAGCGTACCTGGACTCCTCGGTGGTCCTTCGCCACATTCTGCTCGGTGAGATCGCCATCGAACACGTCTTCGCCGTCGAACACGTCGTGGCAAGCGAGCTTGTCCGGATCGAGTGTCGCCGCGTTTTGCATCGCTACCGGTTGAACGGCGATCTCGACGATGGGAGCCTCATGGAAGCGCTTGAGCGGCTCGACGGAGTCCTCGCCGGCGTCAGGCTCCTCGCGCTGAGCGAACGGGTTAAGAAGCGGGCAATGGAGTCATTCCCGGTCGTCGTGAAGACGCTCGACGCGCTCCACCTTGCCTCCGCGCTCGTCTACGCGGAAAGCTCCTCCGGCTCCCGATCGCAGGAGACAGCTCTCCTCTTCTCGCACGATGAAGCGATGAACCGCTGTGCCCGCGCCGTCGGGTTCGCGACCCCGTTCCACTGATCGCCCGGCGAGTCTCGTTTCGCAAACCATTTCACATACACTTTGAGGAACGCGCGGTATCTTACGGCTATGAAGAGGATATCGGTGCGAGAGCTCAAGGCGCATTGGTCCCGGATAGAGAAGCAGGTGCGGGACGGAGAGACTTTTGAGGTTCTGAACCACGGAAGACCCGCCGCGCTCATCGTGCCCCCGCAACCACGTCCCGTCGCCGCCTGGGACGATCATCTTGCCACCGCAGTGCAACCGAGGGGCGTACCGTCGGAGCAGCTCGTCGAGTTGGACCGCGGAGGACGGTGCTGATCTGCCTGGACACCAGCGCCTTTCTCAAGCTCTATAGCCGCGAGCGTGGATCGCAGCTCGTCCACGATATCGTCACCAGCCAGTCGGATCCATTGCCCCTCTGGGACATCCTCTGCGCGGAGATGTTCAGCGCGTTTCGCCTCAAAGTGTTTCGCCGAGAGCTCGATCCGGCGGAGGCCGACCGCCTCGCGCAGCCCTTCGACGAACGGCTGAATCGGGGCCAATATTTCGTCATCGAAGTCAACCGGCCGTGGCTCATGAGCGCCTTTCGTGAGCTCGCCTCTGCGGCGGGGCTGGCCGTGGTTCCGGAACGGACAGGCTCCTGAGGCGCGGGGCGACCGCAGGGTGGTTCCAAGGCCGGCGCAGGCCGCCTCCGCCTCATCGCCACCCGCCCCGGCCCTGTGCGCCCGCGGCCTTCAGGACCGAGCTCTCCGGGGTCTCGGTTCGCCCGCGGCGGACGACGTTGCGGTCCCACTCCTGGGCGTCCTCCTCGCCCGATCGAAGAGAGGATCGGGAACCTGCACCGGTATGCGCTTCATGCCTGCCACTCCACATCACCGGCGGACACTCCATAACGCGTGCCGGTCAGACTACGTCCACATGTCCTGCGTCACGGATGGACTCGTCGTTGGTGAGTAAGGCCGCGCCGTACACCCCTGCGGTAGCGACGATGAGCCGATCGGCGGGATCACGATTCCGCCAGTCCCCCAGCTCCGTTACCGCGGCAGCGACATTCGGTGTAATCTCCGCGAGGCGCACCAGCGGTGGCGCCACGGCGCGAGTCAGCCAATCCCGCAGGGGCAGCGCCAACTGTATTCTTCCGGCTGCATGCAGCATTGCGATCTCCCATACGCAGATATCTGCCACTATTGCAGGGTTTTCCGGTGAGATGGTCCTCACCGCGTGCTGCTGCGCCGCGGACAAACGGCCGGGGGCGGACACCCAGTACAGAAGAACATGCGTGTCGAAGGCGATCCGCACTATTCACCCACCGCTTTCCAGTCACCCGGCGCAACGACCGGTTGTTCAACGTCACCGTCGAAAGACACCGAATTGCGCAGGGCCTCCTGGGGAAACCGGTCGTCTCCTCCGGAATACCGGACCAGCTCGGCAACCGGCTGTCCCCGTTTCGTGATTACCCCCGGCGAGCCGGTCGCGTTGACCTCGTCAATCAGCGCAAGACAGCGCGCCTTGAAATCCGACGCCCCTACTTCCCTCATATTGACCAGTTTAGTTGACCAGTCAGTTTTTGGCAACACCGAAGGCGGCCGATCGCCGACGTTGCACGCGTGCCCCTCGGTAGAGCCGGGCAGCAGCCGGTTGGCCGCGCGGCAACAGGGCACGCGGGCTGGAGCGTGGGGGTTACTGTCCCCAACAACACTCTTTGCCTCACGCGTAACTGCGTGTGCGATGTGTTGGGCGGCCGTTCAGCTTGCCCGGAGCATTCGGGAGGGATACACTACAGGTGCCATGGCAACGAAGGTGTCGCTATCCGCATCCACCGAATGGGAGCTTCTGACCGCACGGGATTTTCTCGACCGGCTCGAGCCGGGCAAACACGCCGACCTTATCGACGGGGAGGTATTCATGCACTCGTCGGTTTCCACCCGTCACGCGGAGCTGTTGAGCTTCCTGGATGCGCTGATGCGTTACTACATCGACCGGCACGAGCTGGGACGCCTGTACCGCGAGGTGGTGGCGGTGCGGCTCAGCGGCAGAAATGTGTTTCTGCCGGACCTTTCCTTCTATCGCTCCTCGCGCATCGAGGCGGTGAAATCGACCCATCTGGAAGGTGCCCCCGACCTGGTGGTTGAAGCGCTCAGCCCGCGTACCGCCGAGCGCGACGTGGGCCCGAAGTTCGCGGAGTACGAGCAGCATGGCGTCGAGGAGTATTGGGTGCTCGATCCGGAAACGCTCGCGCACCGCTTCTACCGGCGCGACGGCGAGGAGCTGGTGGAGTACGCCTCCGGCGAAGCGCGCATCGCCTCCGAGGTAGTCCCCGGCTTTTTCGTTCTTCGCTCGTGGCTGGACCCGGGCGCCCTGCCGAAACTCGATACCGCTTTGGCGGAGCTCGCCGGGTGAGGAACAGCGGCTTACGGTGCGGCGGCGCGCGGTGAAGGGGGCCGGCCGGTAGCTCTCGGTCGGTTTGGTGAAGCGCGCACCGGGAGCATTCGTCATACCGGAGGGGACTTTCCGCTTCACACTCAGGAGATAACGATTGGAGGATATGGACCCGCTATGGGGGACCATCAACGCGGTACGCACAGGTGTATCGAACTAAACGGCTACCGGATTCACTACGTCCAGTTTGGTTCCGGGCAGCCGCTCATTCTCATACCCGGCGCGTTTAGCACCCATGGGACCTGGAATAGGCTTATCCCGTATTTGTCGGACCGCTTCCGGGTAATCGCCGTCGACTATCTCGGTACGGGGAACTCGGACAAACCGAAATCGGGCTTTGCGTATACGATCGAAGAACAGGCCGATCTGTTTGCCGAGATGATAACACAGCTGGGGGGGTCTCCGGTGGATGTCGCCGGCGTCTCCTATGGCGGGGTTATCGCCTTGAACCTTGCCGCTCGGTATCCGCGGTTGGTTCGGAGAGTAGTCAGCATTGAAGGGAGCGTAGTAATACCGGAGCATCTCCCATCGAGTTCCTTTGAAACCATGCTCAAGTATCCCCTCTTGGGCACCCTTCTTATTCGGATACTCAAAACAGGATTACTCAACAGGTCCATCCTAAGGCTCGCAATGGGTACATGGTATTCTCAAATGACCAGGTCGGAAAAGAGCGCAATGCTCGCCGAGCTAAGGGAAGACATCCGGAGTGCTCAGCGTATCCCGTGGTACCGGATTAGCATCTCGCCCAAAACCTCTCGTGATTTTTCCGAAGAAGCAAAAGGCATCACGGCACCGGTGTTGTACCTGTACGGAGACCAGTCGGATTTCCGGAGCATGATACGGGAAAACGTTACATTCTTCGAACAATACCTTCCCCACGTCAGGATTACCGGTGTGCCGGACGGTATTCATGACCTGCAGAGACAGAAACCACGGGAAACAGCTGCGCTCATCAATGACTTTCTGAGCTAATCGACGAGCTTCGGCTACACGCGAGCTTCGGGTACCCACGAGCTTCCGATACCCACGAGCTTCCGATACCCGCGAGCTTCGGCTACCCGGCGAAGCCACCTCATTCATGAGGCTTCGCGACTGCCGGGTATGCTCCCGGTGGACTACGACCCGGCAAGCTCGGAGATTTCGAGTGCCTGTGCGAGCTCGCGCTTGAACGCGTGGTGTCGATTGTATTTGGTGCGGTACTTGGTAACGAGCTCTTCGGCGCGCCTGCTGTCGCCGCCGGCGGCATAGTGCTCGGAGAGCGCGGTGAGCGTAAGCGCCGCTCGATAGTATGCTCCCCGGTGCTTGTTGGCTACGATATTATCGACACGTCTGCGCCCGATACGTTCCGCCCACCGCAGATACTCCTCCGCCGTTTCGGGCGGGAGCTGCGTCCGGGCGAGGGCGGCAACAACCTGGTCATACAAGATGAAGGCGCGGTCGTCGGGTTGGCCTTCTTCGAGCGGCCCGGCCGTGGGCTCGCCGGTTTCGATGGGAAAAGCGTCGCCGGCCACGTGCTCTTTGAGGAGCTCCTGGGCCGCCGTGCTCCGGGCGCCGGTGCGCGTCACCCTATAGGTGAGAAAGGCGGCGAAACAGAATCCGGCGGCGTTCCGTTCGTCGCTCCATCCGAGCGCCGGCGTGGAAGAAGTCAGTTCGAGCGTCTCCGAAAGACGGCCGGCGAGGACGAGCGCAATCGCGTAGAGCCGGCCTTTCGTGTCGCCGGATTTCCGGAGGATCTCCAGGGCACCGGCCAACTCATGCTCGAGCCGGTCCATCCGGGTGGCGATCCGGAGGAGGCTCGTCAGCGTATCCTTCGACGGATCGCGGCGAAAGCGCGCCCGCCGGCCTTCAAGAACGACGGCCGGATCGCCGAGCGCGTTGCCGGCTGTGATGAGCGCAGCGGCAAGTGGCGCCGTCGGCTTCCCGCCTGGCCCCTTCCCGCCGCCGCTGAGCTCGCTAAGCGCTTCCCGGGCGGCTGAAGCAACGTCGGCCCACCGCTCGCGCCGTTCCAACGCATTGACCCAGAACACGTAGCCGTACGGGTTGGCCGTGCCCCACCGGCGCGCCACGGACGACAGTCCGAGAATCCCTTCGGTGAGCTCGATTGATTCGAGGTAGAGATATACCGCCCACGGAGCTGAAGAAACGGGAGGCTCCGCCTGGGCCGCCACGATCGATGCGAGTGTCTCCTTCCACGAGGCGAGAAACCGGTCGACCCCGGGTAATTCGGCGCGCGCGGCATCCACGACGTCGCTCATAGTAGGCAAGTTGTCCTTGGCGATGGTTGCGCGGAGGATTCCCCGCTCGTGCGCCTGGAGTGCTTCGACGAGCGCCGGCGCTCGATTCGATTCAGGCTCGGTAAGGTAGACGGTTCGTGCATAGCGGGCGCGTACCTCGCGTAACGTCGCTTCACCGGCAGGGAAATCGTAGGGCGTAGGCTGCATCTCTTCGGGATCGCCGGCGAAGAGGCCCAAGAGTAGCTCGTATGCTTGTCTGGCCTCCGCGACACGCCCGGCGCGAAACAGGGCATCCGCCTCGCTCACATGGGCAAGGACGGTTGACTCCTGAGCCGGCGTCAGCGCGGGAACGTCGTACGGACCGCGGTAGGGGCGGTCGCTCGTTTCCTCCTCGAAGGCGTAGGTTTCCCAGAAGCTCCCGTCCCGGAGCGCCTCGCGCCGGGCACGGACCTCCTGGCAAAGGCTCCGTATGTTTTCGAGGAGCGCTTCAGGGGAGACCTCGCGCGCGGCTTCCCCGCCGGCGGCCTTTATCCGGGCAAGGAAGGCCCGGCGCCGATCCGGCGGTTCCTCGGCGGCAAGGTTGAGAATCGTCTCCACCAGATCGTCATAGGTGTGCGTCCTGCAAAAGCGCTCCAGCTCTTGGATGAAGGGGCGGAACGCCAGGGGCATCATGTCTTCTTGGCCACTCTGATTGTGGCTGCTTTGATCGTGGCTACTCTGATTCTGATCCGAAGCACTCATTGGGATCGTATGGTAGCAGCCACACTTCGCGTTCGCCAGGCGCCGTGCGGAGTGCTCGCTGCCGCGCTTCCGGTCACCGTGTCCAGCTGAGTTGGCCCCGGGTTGTCGGGAAGGGCATCTTGACAGCATATATCGCTGACATCATGATGCATATATGCGCACTACCGTGACGCTGGACCCGGATGTGGAACGGCTTGTACGGGACGTCATGCGGCGGACCGGGAAGAGCTTCAAAGAGACGGTAAACCAGGGAATTCGTCGCGGCCTTGGGGTCCAGGGAGAGGAGGAGCCTCCCTTTTCGGTGCAGGCGCGGCCCATGGGGCTCAGAGCCGGCATCGACACGCGTTCGTTCAACAAGCTCGTGGACGAGATGGAGATCGATAGCTTCGCCGTGGAGGAAGCCCCGGGGGCAGAGCGCTCCGCCTCGGGAGACTCGACCGCCGGCGCGCCCCGGGAGCAGCCCGGATGATCGTTCCCGATATCAACCTCTTGCTGTATGCGTACGACAGCTCATGCTCCGTCCATCAGGAAGCAAAACGGTGGTGGGAAGCGTGCATGTCGGGGACGGAGCTCGTTGGGCTTTCCTATCCGGTCGTTTTCGGCTTCGTCCGGATTGCCACGAGCGGCCGAATCTACCGCCGCCCGTTGACGCTGGACGAGGCGATGACATCCGTTCGCGGTTGGATGGAGCGGCGGGTGTCGGTGACGCTGGAGCCTTCGGCGGATCACGTCCAAGAGGTACATCGGCTTCTTGCGGCGGCCGGTGCGGCAGGCGGGAACCTGGTCACGGACGCGCGGATAGCGGCACTGGCGCTGGCGAACAAGGCGGTAATCTATACCGCGGACCACGACTTCACCCGGTTTCCCGGCGTCCGAACCTACTATCCGGTGGGATAAGGCTATGTCCGGGAGCCGGAGAGGGTCACCGGCCGCGATGAGCGGGGAAGCTCCAGATCCTTGGGCGGTACGAAGTGTCACTCTTCAACGACGAAGCCGCCGAGATAGACGAAGACATCCGGCACGCATAGCGCCGTCGCCCATAGCTCCTGCCCGATCGTTCTCGACAAGATCGAGCACACTGTTGGTGGAGATTCGCCCGTTTTGCCGGCACGGGCCATCGATCCGCTTGAATAGCGGCAGCATCATTGCCAGATCACTTCCGGTTCACGACCGGGACCAAGCGTCAGCTTGTTCTTGACAACAGCGTTCAGTATGCTGTCAGGAGAGAGGCGATACATGAAGGGCGAGTTCACTGCGATTATCGATCGAGCGCCGGAGGGTGGCTACTGGGCAATCTGTCCCGAAGTGCCCGGAGCCAATGGACAAGGAGAAACGCAAGACGAAGCCAAAGAGAATCTCCGCCAGGCGATAGCTCTCATACTCGAGGATCGACTGGACGACGCCTTGCGCGGGCTATCCGAGGACGTCGTTCGTGAACGCATAACCGTCGAATGAAACGAAAGGATCTCGAGCGTCGTCTTCGGCGCTCCGGCTGTTATCTCAAGCGATAGGGAGCTTCGCATTCGCTATGGGTCAACCCAAGCTCGGGCGCCGTCGAGGCGGTACCGCGGCACAACGAGATCAAGGAGCCGTTGGCACGGTAGCCCCGACAGCTCTCCGAAGGAACCGCGTCGCACAATCGTCGACTTGCGAATACGGGAGGTTGACATGCCTGCGACTCATGCCTACATTGGAAGCGTGAGGTGCATGCAATGCCGCAGTATACGATCCGGAACGTACCGGAAACGGTAGATCGCTCCCTTCGGGAAGAGGCGCGAAGGCACGGGAAGAGCTTGAACGAGATCGCGGTGGAGGTGCTTCGGCGCGGATTGGGGCTCACCGACGACGTGCCGCGGTATAACGATCTGGACGATTTGGCGGGAAGCTGGGTTGCCGATCCGGCCGTCGATCGCGCTCTGGAAGAGCAGGACCGTATCGATCCGGAGCTGTGGGAGTGAGAATCCTTATCGACACCAATCGCTACCGGGACTTCTGCGAAGGCGATCCGGTCGCGGTCGATCTATTCCGCCGGGCACAGGAGATCCACATTCCCGCGATCGTGGTAGCCGAGCTCCGCGCGGGATTCGCCGTGGGTACCCGTTCACAAACAAACGAAGAGACGCTCAATCGCTTCCTCCATAGGAGTCGCGTTCGCGTAGCGGCTCCGGACCTCGCTACCACTCGCCACTATGCGCAGCTTTTCCGCCAGTTGCGGGCGCAGGGGACGCCCATCCCCACGAACGATATCTGGATCGCCGCCCTCGCCATGCAACACGATCTCATGCTCGCAAGTCGCGACGAGCACTTCCGCCACCTGCCGCAGCTTCCGCGGATCGACGGCTGAGGGTCGGGGGAGGGCCTCACGTTCCGCCTCGGATCGGTTCCGCAAAGGCCTCCATGCCGGCTGTTCCGAAACCGCCGGAGTCTGCTGTTTGCTCTGTTCACCCGGTGGGGCTACAATGGGACGGTCAGATGGCTAGGCTTGAAGAGTTGAAGCCGAACGTTCGGGTCCGCAATCTCGTAAGCGGCCAGGCGGCTACCGTGAAGACCGTCGAGTGGCTCGGTGAGAACACCGTCGAAGTCATAGCGGTCGACGACGCCGGGGGGATACTCCACCCGATGCTCTCGCGCGAGGATGAGTCGCGGCTCGAGCTGGTGGACGCGACGTCCGGAGAGTTCCCGTGTGACGCCGATCCCGAGCACTTTCGCCTGGCTGCGGAGGCGCTTCGCATCCGCTTAGCCTATCTTTTCGATCCGCTCCTTGCAGTCAACAGTTCCGATGTACAGCCGCTTCCGCACCAGATTTCCGCGGTCTACGAAGAGATGCTCACCCGGCAGCCCCTGCGGTATCTCTTGGCCGACGACCCCGGGGCGGGGAAGACGATCATGGCCGGGCTTTTCATCAAGGAGCTCATTCTCCGCGGCGACATCGAACGCTGCCTCATCGTCGTTCCCGGCAATCTGTGCGAACAGTGGCAGGATGAGCTCCACGATAAGTTCCAGCTCAACTTCGAGATCATGACCAACGATAAGCTGCGTGCGGCGGTTACGGGCAACTGGCTCGGCGAAAACGACCTTGTGATAGCGCGGCTCGACAAGCTGAGTCGTGACGAGGAGCTGAGGCCCAAGCTCAAGGCGGTCGAATGGGATCTCATCGTTTTTGACGAGGCGCACAAGCTCTCGGCCTCCTACTTCGGCAATAAGGTTAACTACACAAAGCGCTTTGAGCTCGGGAGCGACCTTTCTCCCACCACGCGCCACCTCCTTCTCATGACGGCAACCCCGCATAACGGCAAGGAGGCGGACTTCCAACTCTTCCTCTCGCTCCTCGATGCCGACCGCTTCGAGGGCAAGCCGAGAGAAGGCGCTCACCGGAGCGACGTTACCGACCTCATGCGACGTCTCCTCAAGGAGCAGTTGGTGCGTTTCGACGGAACGCCCCTCTTTCCCGCGCGCCACGCGTACACCGTCCGCTACGAGCTATCGGAGCTCGAGCTCAGGCTCTACGAAGAGGTCACGACCTACGTGCGCGAGGGGTTCAACCGCGCCGAGGCGATTGCCGACGAGCGGCGGCGCGGCAACATCGGTTTCGCCCTCACGATCCTCCAGCGGAGGCTTGCCTCCTCGCCCGCTGCGATTCTTCACTCCCTTGTTCGCCGGCGCGAGCGGTTGGAGAAGCGGCAGGAAGAGCTCGAAACACCCGCCGGCAAACAGAACACCCTCGGTTCGGCCCATTCGCTCTCGGCATACGGCGCCTGGTTGAGCGAGGCGGAGCTCGAGGATCTCGAAGATGCTCCCGAAGACGAGATCGAACAGGCGGAGGAGACAGTCCTCTCGAGCGCGAGTACCGCCGAGACCATAGAGGAGCTGAAAGCCGAGATCGCCTCTTTGCGGCACCTCGAAGAGCTTGCGCGGCAGGTGGTCCGCGCCGGAGAGGACAAGAAGTGGCAGGAGCTCTCTGAGCTACTCCAACAGCACGAGCTCATGTTCGACGAGACCGGGGCACGGCGGAAGCTCGTTATCTTCACCGAGCACAAGGATACGCTCCACTATTTGGCAGAGAAGATCCGGACGCTCCTTGGAGACGACGAGTCGCTTGTTACCATCTCCGGCTCGACCGGGCGCGAAACGCGCAAGGACCTAGAGGCGCGCTTCAAGCAGGACGCCTCCACGCGCATCCTCGTTGCAACCGATGCCGCAGGCGAAGGCATCAACCTCCAGCGCGCCAATCTCATGGTGAACTACGACTTGCCGTGGAACCCGAATCGGCTCGAGCAGCGCTTCGGCCGGATCCACCGCATCGGGCAGACCGAGGTCTGCCACCTGTGGAACCTCGTCGCTCAGGACACCCGTGAAGGGCAAGTGTTTGACCGGCTCCTTGAGAAGCTTGGCGTCGAAAGCGAGGCACTGGGCGGACGGGTTTTCGACGTACTCGGTACCGTATTCGAAGGCACTTCGCTCCGGGATCTCCTCATACGCGCGGTACGAAACGCCAAGGATAGCCGAGATGAGGCGATGGAGGAGGTCTTCGGCGATATCGACGCGCGGCTCGACCGGGAGCATCTCGAGCAGCTTCTCGAAGAGCGAGCTCTCGCCTTTAGCTCCCTCGATAGCGCCACGGTGCGCGAAATGCGCGATCGTATGGAACGGGCACGCCTGATGCGGCTTCAGCCGCACTTCATCGCAGCGTTCTTTAAGGGCGCCTTCGAGCATCTTGGCGGCTCGATGCGCCGACGCGAGAGACGCCGCTATGAAATCAGGCATGTCCCCCACGCCCTCCGCAGGCAGGATCGGCAGGAAGGGCTCCGGGTCCCGGTACTCCAGCGCTATGAGCGGGTGACGTTCCACCCCGAGTCGATTGAAGGGCCTACCGGGCGCGAAGCCGACTTGATAACCCCGGGGCATCCGCTACTCTCGACCGTGTTGGACGTCGTGCTTGAGCGCTATCGCGCGCTTTTGCGCGAGGGGACGGTGTTCGTGAACCGAGCGGAGCTAGGGGCGACAACGCCCTACGCGCTCATGATGCTTCGCCACAGCATAACCGAGGCGAGGACCGATCGCGCAGGCAGGAGGGTCACCGCAGGCGAGCGGATGGTAATGGTACGGGTGTATCCCGACGGCCAGGTTAGCTCCGAAGGGCCGGCTCCGTGGCACGAGCTCGACCTACCGACTCCCGAGGAGCGGGAGCACGTTGCGTCCTATCTGGAGGAGAATTGGCTTCAGAGCGGGCTGGAGCGAAAAGCGGTCGTACACGCTGCCGAGCATATTGTCCCCGAGCACCTGGAGGAAGTGCGAACGCGCAGGGAGGCACAGGTAGAGAAGGCGATCCGGGAGGTGCGTGCGCGGCTTTCGCACGAAATCGCGCACTGGGACAAGCGCGCACAGGAGCTCCGCGCCAAGGAGCGCGAAGGCAAAGTGAGCCGCGACATAAACGCCGAGAACGCCGCGCGCAAGCGCGACCAGCTGCAAGAGCGGCTTAACCGCAGGCTCACCGAGCTCGAGCACCAGCGCCGTTTGACTTCCGAAGTACCGGTCGTGCTCGGGATGGCCTTCGTCGTTCCGGAAGCACTCCTCCAGGAGGCGCGGGGCCAAAGCCAGGAAGAGCCCGACGCCGAAGGAGCCGAGAGCTCTTTCTCGACCGATCCTGCGGCGCGAGTGCGCGTTGAACGCATTGCCATGGATGCGGTTATGAGAGCTGAGAAGCGGCTGGGGAACCAGCCGATGGATGTCAGTAGCGAAAACCGCGGCTATGATATCGAGTCTCGGATCGGTGGCGGAAAACCGGATCAAGATTCGCTTCGGTTTATCGAGGTGAAAGGACGCGTAGGATGGGGCGAGGAGATTGCGATCACGAGTAACGAAATGCGCTACGCGCTCAACGAGCCCGATCGCTTTATCCTCGCGATTGTTATCGTTGATCCGGACGAGAGCGTAGACGGCCCATACTACCTCAAAAGGCCCTTCGACAATGAGCCCAACTGGGGCCAGACTGAAACCAAGTTCGCCGTGAACGCGCTTCTCAAACGCGCCGAAGCAGTGTAGAGAGCTAATAGCCGAAGAAAGGACACCGGATAGCACCCTATGGCTACAGAAACAAACCCCGCAGGCAACGAACACCCAGTGGTTGCGCCTACCAAGCTCATCGAGGTGGCACTGCCGCTTGAGAAGATAGACGAAGCCGCAGCCCGCGAGAAGTCTATCAGACACGGCCATCCTTCCACCTTGCACTTGTGGTGGGCCCGACGTCCCCTTGCTGCCGCGCGTGCTGTGATCTTCGCGCAGATGGTCGATGACCCATCGGCTCATCCCGAGCGCTTTCCCACCGAAGAGGACCAGGCGACAGAGCGCAAGCGGCTTTTCGATCTCATCGAAGAGCTCGTGAAGTGGGAGAATACGAAGAACGAGGAGCTACTTGAGCAGGCACGGCAAGAGATCCGGAAATGCTGGCGATGGACCTGCGAGGCAAACGCCGACCATCCTGAAGCGGAAACCCTTTTCAACCCCGAGAAGCTTCCCGGCTTCCACGACCCGTTCGCCGGCGGCGGAGCCCTCCCGCTGGAGGCGCAGCGGCTCGGACTGGAAGCACACGCGTCCGACCTCAATCCGGTAGCGGTACTCATCAACAAGGCGATGATCGAGATCCCGCCGAAGTTCGCCGGTATGCCGCCGGTCAATCCTGAATCTCGTTCCAAAGATAACGGCGAACTGGTGAAGCGTACTTGGAAAGGAGCTGAGGGGCTCGCGGAGGACATTCGCTACTACGGGAAGTGGATGCGCGACCGGGCAAAGGAGCGCATTGGTCACCTCTATCCGCCGGTGAAAATTCCCCCGGAAATGGTCGCCGAACGCCCCGATCTAGCGAAGTACGAGGGGCGGGAGCTCACGGTGATCGCATGGTTGTGGGCACGCACCGTGAAGAGTCCGAACCCGGCGTTTTCTGATGTCGATGTTCCGTTAGTGAGCAACTTCATGCTTTCAACAAAGAAGGGTAAGGAGGCGTACGTTGAGCCGATTGTCGAGGGGAGGGCGTATCAGTTCAAAGTGCGTGTTGGCGCTCCGCCGGACATCGAGGAGGCGAAGAAAGGGACGAAACTGGGGCGCGGGGCGAGCTTCAAATGCGTCATGTCCGGGGTACCGATTGATAGCGATTACATAAAGACTCAAGGGAAAGCAGGACGAATGGGCTCACGTCTCATGGCCATCGTATGCTCCGGCGATAGCTCGCGTTTATATGTCGACCCAATTGAAGCCCACGAACGAATCGCGGATAAAGCTGAACCAAATTGGCGGCCAGATGCTCCCTTGCCAAACGACTCCAGGAACTTTTGGACGCTATCGTATGGACTAACAACGTTCGGAGACCTTTTCACAAGACGCCAGCTGGTATCGCTAGATACGTTTAGTGATCTTGTATCGGACGCTATTACTCAAGCTGGCACGGATGCTGTTCGGACTAGTGTACCTCACGGGCATGAGAACACCGACTCGGAGTCGAGACGAGGCGAAGAATACGGAGAGTCAGTTGGCTTATACCTCACCTTCGCCCTAAGCAAGCAGGCCGATCTCGGGAACAGCCTGTGCCGTTGGGAACCGGTAGCGCAGTGCCCGCGACAGCTTTTCGGGCGTCAGGCGATTCCCATGATATGGGATTTCGCCGAAAGCAATCCGTTGGGCACGAGCTCGGGAGCATGGACCACTGTCGTCGACGGAGGAGAAAAGGCATTTCGGAAAGCGTTTGGCGTTGTACGGAACGGCCCAGTTGGGACGGCGCGTCAGATCGACGCGACCAGTCAGAGTATAACCAAGAACACGATTGTCTCAACGGATCCTCCGTATTACGACAACATCAGTTATGCGGATCTATCGGACTTTTTCTACGTATGGGCCAGGCGGGCACTCCGCGATCGATTTCCAGACTGCTTGTCGACGATTGTTGTACCAAAAGAGGGAGAGTTGATTGCCTCGGTGCATCGTCATGGGACCAAAGAATCTGCTGACTCCTATTTCCTGTCAGGAATGAAAGACGCAATGGCGCAAATTGCCAGCCGCACAAATCATGGTTTTCCGGTTACCATTTACTATGCCTTCAAACAAGCAGAGAAGACTCATGAAGGTATTGCGTCGACCGGGTGGGAGACGTTCTTGGATGGGGTGTTGAGTTCCGGGCTAATGCTAACAGGAACTCTCCCGTTGCGTACCGAGAATAGCAGCCGCATGATTGGGCAGGGGGCGAACGCCTTGGCATCCTCGATCGTCCTAGTTTGCCGCCAGCGCCCGAAGAGCGCGGGCATTACCACTCGCGGCCGCTTCATTCAGGAACTGCAGGACGAATTGGAAAAGGCGGTGGCACAGCTCCAGAAAGCCAACACCCCTCCGGTAGACATGCAGCAGGCCGCTATCGGCCCCGGCATGGCCGTGTTCAGCAAGTACCGGGAGGTCCGTGAAGCAAAGGGCAGGATGAGCGTGCACGATGCCCTCGTTCTCATCAACCAGACATTGGACGAGCTCTTGAATCACGCTGAGAGTGAGCTCGACGGGCATACAAGATGGGCGGTGGCATGGTTCGAGCAGTTCGGCGTGAAGGAAGCCGACTACGGTACGGCCGAGACGATCGCGAATGCCAAGAACGTGTCGGTGGACGGTATGGTGAACGCAGGCTTCCTCTACGCCAGGGCGGGGAAGGTCCGACTCCTGAGACGCGACGAAATGTCTCCCGATTGGCGTCCATCGACCGATACCCGCTTCACGGTGTGGGAAGCGGTACAGCACTTAGTGCGGGTGCTCGCCGATAGCGGAGAGAGTGCCGCAGCGGACATGTACGGCGAGCTCACCGCGGACCAGCGCGAGGGCGTCCGGGATCTCTGCTACCGCCTCTATAACACGTGCGAGCGGCACGGGTGGAACGATGAGGCGCTCGGGTACAACCGACTCATCGCAGCGCTTCCTTCGATCAATCTGAAGTCACAGAGCATCCGCCGCGGTCGTCCGCAAGCACAGACTCTCTTCGAGGAGTAGGAAATGGCTAAGAGCTATCGTGAACGGATCGGTGACCTCCTAGATACGCTACGGACGCCGCTCTCGAATTACGGCATTGACCGGCTCAAGGCGCGATTTCGCGACGACTGGCGCGAAGCGGCCCTCGAATACCTCGGAGACCGGCGAACGCAGAGTGACGATCCCCGCGAGTGGGATATCCAGGCGTGGATCAACTTCTACATCAGCGCTTGGAATGCCCTTTTCTCCGAAGTGCTCGGTCCCGGAGACCGGAGCCGGCTGTTCGAGCTCAAGCACTATCGGAACAAATGGGCACATCAGGAGAGCTTCGACTTCGACAATACCTACCGGGCTCACGACCACGCCCAGCTTCTCCTTGAAGCGATGAACTCCTCAGTTGCCGAACAAGTTGCCGCGGTAAAGGAGCAGATTCAGCGCGAGAAGTACTCCCAGCCCAACAAGAAAGCGATCGTTCGCATAAAGTCCAATCCCCAGGGCAACCTAAAGCCGTGGCGCAATGTCGCTATCCCCCACGAAGACGTACAGAAGGGGACCTTCTCCGCATCCGAGTTTGCCGCCGATCTCTGGGAAGCCCACAAGGCCGTCCAGGGCGATAGCTCTGCGCGCGCTCCCCGGGAGTATCGCGACGCGAACGAGTTCTTCAGCCGCACCTACATTACCGAAGGGCTCGGCAATCTCTTACGGGCCGCTCTCAAGCGCCTTACCGCAGCGGGCGGAGAGCCCGTTGTCCAACTACAGACGAACTTCGGCGGCGGGAAAACCCATAGTATGCTCGCCCTCTACCACCTCTGTGGAAGCGAGCAGGCTGCGAACCTCCCCGGCGTCGACGCATTCCTCAAGGAAGAAGGCCTTGCCGGGCCGAGCGGCGTCCGCCGCGTGGTAATCGTGGGGAATAAGATGCAGCCGGGAGCCATCGACGAAAAGCCCGACGGTACCGAGGTGCGGACGCTTTGGGGCGAGATTGCGTGGCAGCTTGGAGGCAAGGACGGCTACGACATAGTGCGAACTGCCGACGAACAAGCGACCAGTCCCGGCGATAGCCTCACGGAGCTTCTCAAACAGTTTGCGCCGGCTGTGATTCTCATAGACGAGTGGGTGGCGTATGCGCGGCAGCTCTACAACCGCTACGATCTCAAGGAGTGCGGCAGTTTCGACACCCAGATGACCTTCGCCCAGACCTTAACCGAAGCGGCGAAGATTGTTCCGGGCGTGGTGCTCGTGGTGAGCCTTCCCGCTTCAAAGACTGAGACGGGAAGCCAAGCGGGCCAGGAGACGCTCGAGCGCCTTGCGGGAGTAGTCGGGAGAATCGAAAGCACGTGGCAGCCTGCTACGCGGGACGAAGCGTACGAAATCGTACGGAGGCGGCTTTTTGAGACGTCGCTTGATACCGTGGCGCGTGGCGGCACGGTGCGCGCAATGGTGGAGATGTCCCGCAAGAACCCAAGCCACTTCCCCGCCTATGTTCGCGAACAGGACTATCAGCGGCGCCTCGAGAACACCTATCCGATTCATCCCGAGCTCTTTGACGACCTCTACCGCACGTGGTCCACAATCCCCGGCTTCCAACAGACTCGCGGGGTACTCCGCCTTATGGCTGCAGTCATCCACTCGCTCTGGGATAACGGCGATATGGGGCTCATGATTATGCCCGGGCTCGTGCCGCTTGATGATCCCCGGGTTCGAAGCGAGTTTACGAAGTTTCTCGGTACGGGCTGGAACAACATTATTGAAGCTGAGATCGACGGGCAGGGGAGCCTTGCAGCACAGATCGACCGGGAGAACGCGAACCTGGGCGCTCTTGGCGCCGCGCGGCGTGCGGCGCGCACCCTCTTTCTCGCCACAAGTCCCCTTCAGAGCGCCAATCAGCCCGGCATAAACGAGAACCAGCTTAAGCTCGGTTGTAGCCAGCCGGGAGAGAAGCCGGCTATCTTTGGCGACGCGGCGAGCTACCTCGGCGCGCGAAGTGCCCACCTCTATAACGAGGGCGGGAACATGCGCTACAGCGAGCAGCCCACGCTCCGCCGTCTTGCCGAGGACCGGAAAGCCCAGCTCGACGAGGCAGAGCTCATCGAAGCGCTCGAAGCAGTTCTCAGAAAGCCTCCCCACAACGATAAGGGAGATTTCGCCCGGCTTCACATCGCCCCTCACTCGCCCGCCGACGTGAACGATAGCGAAAGTGTGGCGCTTGTGGTAATCCCCCCCTCGGAAACGTATACAAACGGCGGCGAGGAAGCGCCGGCGCTTACCTTCGCCAATCAGGTACTGGACTCTCGGGGAGCCGCTCCGCGCATCTACAAAAACACCGTGGTCTTTGCCGCAGCGGATTCCGCCCGCGCCGAAGAGCTTCTTGAAGCGGTGGGCTGGTGGAGCGCGTGGAGCGGCATCGTAAAGCACATCCACGAGTCGCACCCCTCGATGGCAAACGTCACGCAGAATCAGCGACATGCGGCGGAGACCGATCTCGAGAACGCGCGCAAGCTTGTCGATGCTCGCATTCCCGAAACCTACCAGTGGCTTCTCCTTCCCACCCAGAAGAGCCCACAAGAGCCGTTGCGCATCGCCGCCCACCGCATGAGAGGCGACCGCCCGGTCGCCGTAAAAGCCGCCCACTTCCTTACCGGCAAACAGTGGCTCATGGCCCAGATGGACGGACCGGCACTCCGCCTCGAGATCGATCAGATCCCCCTTTGGAAAGACGGGGCTGTTGCGGTCGACGCGCTCTGCGAGTACTTCGCCCGCTACCCCTACCTTCCGCGCGTAGCCTCATCCGATACGACTATCGAAGCCGTACGCGACGGAGTCTCATCGCTCACCTGGAGCCAGACCTTCGCGTGGGCACGCGCCTACGACGAAAGCGCCGGCCGCTATGTGGAGCTCACTGCGGGCGCGCAAATCTCCGCTTCAGTTATCCGGCAGGGCCTTCTTGTGCATCCGGACGTCGCCGAGAACCAGTTCAACAAAGACGCCGAGAAGGCGGAGGAGGCGCGCGAAGGAGCCGCGGCCGAAACCGGAAGCGAGGAGGGAGCTGGGACCGGGGCTCGCTCAGATGGCGCTGGACGACGGCCCGAGGGAGGTGGTACTGAGCCAAGTCCGGGCCACCCCACCCCCGAGCGCGAACACCCCAAGCGCCGATTCTTTGCAAGCGTGGCGCTTGATCCGGCGAAACCTGCAACCCAGATGGGAACCATCCTCGAAGAAGTACTTGCCCATCTCAGCGGAAGCGGAGCTCAGGTGAAACTTACCTTGGATATCGAGGCAACGCATCCCGAAGGCTTCCCCGAGCAAACCCAGCGCATTGTCCGCGAGAATGCTTCCGCCTTGCGCTTCGACCAAGGGGAGTTTGAGGAGGAGTAGGGGGGTGGACGAGGCCGGTAGGAAGCGCTTCCGTACCGGTGTTCTGAGCATGATGCAGGGAGCGGATCAACCCGAGCAGTTGTCACCCATAGCGCGCCACGGCGCCAACGGGAGATAGGAGAAACGAGGAGCCATGAACCACTATCTCAATCTGTTTTCACCATCGACCGCACAGGCATTCGCAGACCACGGGAAGACGGTATCCGGCTTCACGAAAAACCAGTCCGCGACGGCTCAGAGGCTGAGGCCGGGAGATAAGTTTGTTTGCTATGTCACAAAGATCTCCCGCTGGATAGGGGTTCTGGGAAACCGTTGAGGGGCAGGGCCCTCTGTGCCGGGCGGCGCGCCGGACTCTGCGCCTGTCACAGCATTCGAGACGGACGGACGGCCGGTTGGGAATACTCAGGGCCTTTGGAGGGGCGGCCGGCGAGTCGGTTTGCGGAAGTGGAGGATCGGGATTGGAGTGGTGCTCGTGTGTGTGCGCAGACGAGCCTGGCACTTCTTGATTGCGCACGATTCGCATGGGCGGTATTATGACCAAGTAGAGGAGGCGGGAATGACGGCCGAGATCGCCGTGCTCAACCAGTCAGGCGTCGCGATTGCCGCCGACAGTGCGGTGACAATTGAGATCAATGGCGAATACAAGGTCTTCCAGTTGGCCAACAAAGTCTTCACGCTATCCAAGTACGAACCTGTCGGTGTGATGATATTCGATTCCTCGACATTTATGGGCATCGACTGGGAAACAATAATAAAGCTTTACCGCAATCGTCTCGCTTCGGGCTCTTCTCCACACCTCCGTGATTATGCTGCGGACTTCTTGTCGTATCTGACGGAGGCGACCGACTTGTTCGAGCCTGTGAGGCAGGAAGACGAGTTTCGAGCCCGCCTACGTCGGTTGTTCCGTTCAATTCGCAAGGAATTCATGGACGCTGCCAACAGTGCCATTGAGGAAAACGGTAAGATTGATGATGCCGAGGCTAAGGAGCTCCTTCGTTCTGCTGTGGCGAGTAAGCATCAAGAGTTTCGAAGCGCGGAGCGTATAACACACCCAGATGGCACAGCGTTAGGACCAGAGGAGGTGGCATCAGTAACAACGCAATGCAAAGGGATTATCGCGGAGGTAAGACACGAAGTCTTCGAAGACGCTCCAATAGACTCAGCTATCTCAAAGAAGCTCAACGAACTTGGAGTCCTTTTTGCCACACGCAAACTGATGATGAACCCCGCTTCCGGAATCGTGTTTGCCGGATACGGTCGGCAGGATGTCTTCCCCAATGTTTACTCCTACTACGTGGAGATGACGATGGGATCTCTGTTGAAGCACGACCCGACACATAAGCTGTGCATCGACAAAGGCCAGGTTGCCGGAATAATACCCTTCGCCCAGTCGGAAATGGTGTTCTCCTTCATGGAAGGAGTCGACCCGTTCTACCAGAAGGTGATTGAAAAGGAGTTGTCAAAACGCTTTGACACTTATGCAGAAGCCGTTGCTCAGGAGCTATTCGACGATGAGACACAACGGCGATTTGTGGTAGATAAGCTCGAGCGGGCCAATCGGAAACTCGTCTCAGAGTTCAGAAGCGATCTGGAAAGGTACCGGAAGTCAGAATATGCTATGCCAGTGACGAGGATGGTCGCATCCTTGCCTAAGGTAGAACTCGCCACGATGGCTGAAACCCTTGTGAACTTAAGATCGTTCAAGCGTCATGTGTCGACAGAAGCAGAAACAGTTGGCGGTCCAATCGACGTCGCTTTGATATCACGGGGCGACGGTTTTGTTTGGATCAAGCGGAAGCACTATTTTGATCCAGGTAAGAATCACCATTTCTTCGCGAACTATTACCGGGAGGTTTACAATGGCTAACCCGAGACACGCGAATGACGTAATGCGGTCCATAGGCGAATTGAAGGAAAGGTATTTCCCGAAACTGCGGAAGGAAGAGCAGGGGAAGGGAACAGTTGACTTCGACTATCAGAAGGAAGTAAGAAAGCTGATTCACCGTCACTTGACGGATGAGAGTACGCGGAGCAAGAATCAGTAAGCGTCCGGGGAGCCCCACCGCCATCTCTCTACGCTCTGGGTGAGCGACGAGTAACCGTCACATCCAATTGTCCGGCGCGGCTACCTATGGTACCTTTTGAACATGGACCGATTGACAATAAACGCCTGCTATGATGAAGAGGCGAGTGTATGGGTCGCAACGAATGACGCCCTCGGTGTCGCAACTGAAGCTGAGTCTCTTGATGTGCTCGAGTATAAGCTTCGTGAGATGCTTCCGGAGCTTGTCGAATTGAACGGGATCGATTGCCCCCGTCCAGTTCAATTCACACTCGTTTCCGAGAAATCTTCCGTTGCTTTCGCATAATGTCCTCCAACCTTACGCCTGAGCTTAAGAAGCAACTCCGCGCAGCTGGATGTACGTTCGTACGCGCCGGAAAGGGTGACCACGAGATATGGTTTTCGCCGTTGACCCAACGCCATTTCCCGGTCGACCAGAGAATCAAGTCACGTCACACCGCCAATGCAGTGCTCCGGCAGGCGGGATTGGAGAAACGGTTTTAGTGCTTGAATGTTTACCTGTACTGGTACTCTCAAGGCATCCCGATCGTAGGGGGAAGCCCCGCAGAGCGTGGTCCCCGCCGCGCCGCGCGGAGGGGACGCGCCCGTCCTTCAAAACGAGAGAACGCTCGGCCGGCTCCCGCACTCGCGGGCTTCGCAGCGGCCGCCGAATGATCGATTTGCGGGATCGGCGAACCGGGCTTAGAGTGGATGATGTGGTCCGTGTTACGTAGGAGGGCCGGAGGCGAGTGCCAGGGGATGACCCGACCGATGTAGGCCGGTCAGCATATCGACGAGGGCGTGGACTGCTGATCGCGGCAGCTGCCGATCGTACAGCAGGTTGGGAGCGACGATGCCTTGGATGGCCGAGGCGTTGTCGGGCTGGGATGTGCGGGACGCAGCGGTTCGCGGGGAACGTATAGCTATTGTTCCTACTACCATGAACGGGACGATTGCGGATTGGTCCGTGTTCGACGGCCGGCTTGGTCCGGCTCCGATCTCTGCAACTCATGCAGAGGAGCAAGACTGGACGGTAGTGGACGCGGTCATCTCAGCATATAAACGGGTTGTCGAGGTTCGTTACGGCCAACTGGATCGCCTGCTGGGGCGATGGGACGCCGTCCTTGAGCCATTCGGCGGTGACTCGACTCATCGTGATTGGCGACGTTTTCGTCCATTGCGCTT
>PWGF01000528.1 GCA_003554375.1 Spirochaetaceae bacterium | reverse complement strand
TCGTCGCCGTCTCGCAGCGGCACGTCGTTGCGGTAGCGATAACGGTATAGTTGGCGCTTCTTGCCGGTCCAATGCCGGTATGTCTTCTGATGAAGATCCTTGCTTGAGAACTCCGACAGCCATTCATATAAATGCTTATGCGATGAACTCTTGCATACGTAGATGAAGCTGTAGCCGTGCCGGCCGGTGTGTTCGCACACCGGTTGCTTGGCATATAAGTCGTCGCCCAACAGTACCACCCTGTACCGCTCGCTCAAATAGCGCAGCCCGGCGGATTCCATCCACCGCTTAGCCGCCTTGTTTTCGCAGTCCTGTTTGGTTGAACCGTCGTCAGCGGTGATGAACTCAGGTGGCAACGACACCACTTGATCGACCCCCGGCTTCACGATCACCGGCGTGATTGCACTGTGGTAATAGGTCGTTGTGCCGTTGTTGTGCCGTTTGCTCTGACATGAGGGACACATGATCTGTTCGGAAGAGAAAAACCACGTCCCGTCGAGGGCAACAAGCAGCAGCCCGTCGGAAGTAACAAGCTCGGAGATCACCCCCTGCTCGAAGAGAAAGGCGAAAACCGCGTCGAAGACCGGAAACAGCAGCTCGGCGGGAACCGGATCGAGCAGATTGCGGATATGCGTGTCGGTGGGAATCTTGTGTACGCCGAAGATGCTTGAGGCATTGTTGTTGCCGATTCTCCCCGCCCTCGCCCTCTGATGGGCGAGAAACGAAGGGCACTGCATAAAGAACACCGAGAACGCCGAGAGCACCGCATCACGCACTTCGCAGACGGTGTTCTCGCCGGTACGCACGTCGGGAAAGGTTGCAATCGAGTCTTCAAGAAACTGTAGCAGCCGCTCGAAGCTGTACTCGCTCTCTCCCACGAGCACCGGTATAGCACATGACTAGAATAATGTCTAGATAGAGATATTGGAGATTTCTGTCGCCCCCAATCAACCAGATTTCGAATTGCTGGTTGTGGTGTAGCGTGTCTTGGGAGTCCGGATTCCGGTGTGCTGGTGCCGCGGCACCGTGCGAGCGAGCCTCCAAAAGAGATACTACATGACATAGCAGAGTGATTGGCAGAACGGAACCATGGATCGGTTACCAACGGGGTTTGGCTACGCGCCTTCGAGTTCGTTTGCGCTGCCGATGCCGTTACTGTACGATGCACTGCCGTTTTTCGACGATTTGGCAAGATCCCCTGACCTCCCGGTTTGAGTTCCGACAAGTCAGGGCGGACTTCCGTAGACGAGTTCACGGAAGAAGCGGCGGGCGTGGGCAAGGACTTCGCGGAGTTCGTTTTTAGGAATGCGTCGCGGCGGTCTGCGGAGCACAAATAGCCCAGAGTAGCGGGCCCATTTTTTTTCCGCTCTGGCGATGGAGCCAGTCCCGGAGGTGCTCGCCAATGACGAGTCCGATGGTGTAGGCGATACAGAGCATGGCAATGAGCTTTTCCATGTAGTCCTGACGCTTGTTCATCAGCTTGTCCATGTTCAAAAGCGTCTTGAGATGCCGAAACTGTTGCTCAACCTTCATGCGCTCTCGATACAGCTGCAACGCCCGCTCAGGCTCCTCGACATTGCTCATCACCCACAGAGGCTCTCGCCGGCCATGCTCATGAACGCCCGCCAGGTGGATGCGCTCCGCCCCCTGATACCAGACGTTGCGCAATTCACGGCTCTCACCAGGGCTGAGCTGCAGCGATACCGCCGTTGCTCGCTCCTCGGCCTCGGCGGTAATCCGGGGCGCGTTCGCGGTGTTCAGCCGAATAACAAAGGAGAGCCCACGCGCATTGAGATACTCCACTAGGCGCCCGTAGCTAAACTCTTGATCCAAGACAATGGGACGATCGCCGATGAGCCATTCCACCTCTTCAATAACGCGCATATGCTCGCCGTTGCGCGAGCCTCCCGCTTCGCCCAGCGTCGCAGAGGAGTAACTGACGAAGTGAAATGGCAAGGTGCGTCCTCGGTAAGGAGTGCCCAGCATCAACAGATCATAGCCACGCGTCTGGCCGTCCTTGAGTTTCCCCACATACGCGGTATGCTTCGCCTGTGGCCGCGGTACCTCAACGACATCGCCGATGACAAATTCCGCATCGTCGTCGAACAGCATCTGCAGTGATTCCTTCGGATCACTGAACTGCAGAAACCGTTCCACCATCTTTTCACCTCCGCGGAACGTCCCTTGCATGTGCCGCGCGATATCGCTCACCCGTGGGGTATCCGCGACAAGCATCGCCCGCACGATTTCAGTGGCATAGTCAGGTTCCCGTGGTTCGCGATAGAAAATCTCTTCGCAGTACTGATAAACCTCCTCTCGCGGTAGCGTCGTCGTAGCTTTCACCATATGCGTTCCCCTCCCACCCCCAATTCTACCAACGCGCTCCAGCGAAACGAAAGCTCCTTGTCGGAACTCAAACCGGGAGGCCACGATCCCTTCTTGACGCCGCGCAGTACTGGGTGTAAGATAAGACAGAAGTTAAGCGCTTAACTTCTGTGCTTAACTTTACTTTAAGGGTGAGCGGAACGGTTCGAGCTCTATGAAGACGAGAGCAGGCTCGTGAACGAGGTGTAGCAAGAAGCATGGCACGAATACGGGACATTGCGGCCAGGGCGGGCGTTTCGGAAGCAGCGGTGTCGATCTATTTGCGGGACAACGATACCCGTCGAGTCGGGGGGGAACGAAAACGCAAAATAGACGAGGCCATCCGCGAGCTGGAGTACCGGCCCAATACGTTCGCAAGGGCCCTTTCGCGAGCGAAGAGCTTCACGATCGGCGTACTGGTTCCGTACGAGGGACCGGTGTTCCGCTCGAGCTTCCTCAATGAGATTGTCTCCGGCCTCCAGACCCGGCTCTTTCGGAACGGTTACAGCTTAGCGTTCCCGCCGGCCAGCGGCGTTCGGTCACCGGTTGTTCTGAAGAATCAGCTTGACCACGCATCCGGGTTCGACGGCTACGTGCTTTTCGGGACCAGGTTCTGTAGCCGGGGGGATATGGAGGAGAACGCCGCGATGCTCGAGCGTGTCGGTATCCCTTTCGTCATGGCGAACATGCCGGAGCTCACGCCGTCGGTCAACCAGGTGATTCTTCGCGAAGGTCCAAAGGCCAATCCGATCCGCTATCTCCTGGACCTGGGACACCGGCGCATCGCGCTGATGGCTGGGCGGGAGGAGTCTCCGGATAGCTTGGAGGGAATCGATCAGGCGGCGGAGACCTGCGGCCAGTACCATGTTGAGCTTGCTGCTGAGGACATCTTGTTCGGGGACTACGAGCTGTCCATCGCCCGGAGCGCGATGCTCACGCGTCTGGCTCGCGGCAGCGATTTGACAGCGGTGTACTGCCTTTCGGACACGATGGCCATGGGGGTGTACGAAGCGCTCTCGGAGGCCAACCTGGACGTTCCGTCGGATGTATCGGTAATCGGCCGGAACGATTCGTTCTTTGCCCGTCTGCTTACGCCGCCGCTGACGACGGTACAGCGGCCGCTATACGAGGCCGGCTCTCAGTGCGCGGAAGTCCTTCTGCGGGCTATGGAGTCCGGCAGGAGCGGTATGAAGGTCTACCTGGATGGGAGCCTGCTGGTTCGCGGCTCAACGGCGGTTCCGTCTGAACGGTAGGCGAGAAACACGGTTTTCGACCCCGGTTCGGGGGCGGATATCTAGCTGGAGGAGGTGCGCAATGCGCTATCTTGGACATATTACACTGATCGTCGTACTCGCCGTCATACCGGCGAGTGTGGCTCTGGCAGCGGGGCAGGCCGAGGAGGTGACCGATCCAATGGTCTTCGCCGGATGGTCGGGGTCAGAGGAGGCTTCAGCGCCGGTCTTCGAGGAGAAGATTTCGCGCTGGAACGAGGCCAATCCTGACACCCCGGTGGAATGGCTCGGATGGCCGTGGGGTGACACTCTGGATCAGCTACTGATCCGAAGTGCCGGAGGAGAGCGGCTGGACGTCGCTCAGCTTCAGCTGGGATGGGCGGAGGTAATTGCACCTACCGGCCGGCTCCTGGATCTCGACGAAGTCATCGGCCGGGAGTGGCTCGAAGAGAATATCCCCGCCGCTTCGCTCGAGGCGGGCGTTATCGACGGCACCCAGCTTGCGGTCCCCTATACCTCGGCGTCGATCGGGATGGTACACAACCCCTCGTTGCTCGCCGCGGCCGGCGTGGAGGAGATCCCAGAGACGCTCGATGAGTTCGAAGCAGCGCTCGAGGCGCTCGCCGACTACGACCCGGATATCGTGCCGTACGCTCTCACCACGGCGGGGGCCGGGAGCGTGGCGCAAGACCTGAACGCCTGGTTTTGGACCTTCGGCGGTCGCATGATCGATGACGACGGCAACGTGGTGATCGACTCACCGGAGAATGAAGCAGCGATCGAGTGGTTCGTGAGTCTCCACGACCGCGATCTCATTGCGCTCGACATGGATCGATTCGATGCACGCGTGCTCTTCGCGGAGCAGCAGGTGGGCTTCTACGACGATGCGATCCTGGCTCGAGGCATTGCGATTGATAGTGGGGTGCCCGAGGATGAGTGGGAGGGCTATATCATGCCTATGATGCGGCCAACCGTCAATCCAGGCGACGACCCGCAGTCCGGTCTCTGGGGCCATCAGCTTGCCATTTTCGAAAACACGCAGAACGCTGAGGCTGCAGGCGAGTTTATCAAGCACCTCATCGGTGAGGAGATCGGCGTGTACTACTTCGAGCAGACCGGCCTCCCTCCGGTGACGCATGACGCGATCGAGCATCCGTCGGTTACAGCGGATGAGGGGGCCGACCGTTGGCTCGATATCACCGCGTACGGACGCAATCACGAGCTGCTACAGTTCGAAAACGTGAGCGAGTTGCAAAGCATCGTGACCGAGGAGCTGCAGGCAGCGCTGATCGGGGACAAGAGTCCTGCGCGCATGCTGGCGGACGCGGCCGCCCGGCTCGAGGACGCGATCGACTGACGCGAGTGCGAAGGCGGCACTCTGTGAACGGAGGATTGAACGGCCGGATGCCGGAAGTGCATCCGGCCGGCTGCCGCCCCAAGAGCGCGGAGGCACTATATGAGCAGATCTCGCAACGGTAGGACAGGAGGCAGACAGGCCGTTCGTACTGGTCTCAGTGACGCGCAGTTTGGCGTGGTCCTGGCGCTACCTGCGGCGCTGTTCTTCGCCGGGATCGTACTCTATCCGTTTGCCAACTCGCTCATTATGAGCGTGTTCGACCGAAGTCTGATCTATCCGGGCACCGACTTCACCGGGCTCCGGAACTTCCGGCGCGTGTTGTCGGACCCGAATTTCCCGGGAGTAGCGCGGAATACGGCTGTCTTCGTTTCGGGGACGACAGCCGTGAGTTTTTCTCTGGGGTTCACATGGGCGCTGATCCTGAACCAGGGATACCGGGGATCCGCGTTCCTTCGGGGGCTGACGCTTTGTGCTTGGATCATCCCCGGCGCAGCGATCGCGTTTCTGTGGATGTGGATATTCCACGGCCAATACGGTGTGCTGAACCTGGTCTTGCGAAGAATCGGCCTGACCTCCCGAAACTACACATGGCTCGGGACCCGGCAGTTCGCCGTGCTCGCCGTCATTCTCGCGCGCGGTTGGCAGGCTATGCCCTGGTACATGCTCCTGTTGCTGGGAGGGCTTAAGGCCATCAATTTCGACCAGATCGAGGCAGCTCGAATAGACGGCGCGGGCAACATACGAGTTCTCCGGAGCATCGTGGTTCCCGGAATGCGCCAGATAATCGGCGTCACCCTGCTCATCGGAATTATCATGAGTCTCCAGCATTTCGACATCATATGGGTGATGACACAGGGCGGGCCGGCTCGCGCGACCACTACCTTTTCGGTGGAGGTCTATCGCCATGCGTTTCAGAACTACGATCTGGGACGAGCCGCAGCCGTCGGGGTGATCTGGAGCGCAATTCTCGCGGTGTTCGTTCTGCTGAACCTCCGTGCTCGGAGAAACGGGGAGTAGGAGCAGCCTATGAGTAGCAAGCGCTTGATCGACGACGGGCCACTTCGAGTCAAAGCGGTTCTGATCGTGTTGTTCGTGCTCATCGGAATATTCATGTTTTTCCCGATGTATTGGATGGTGCTCACAGCACTCCGTCCGTCGACGGAGATATTCAGCAGGGACGTGGGTCTGATACCGATCGGTTCTACGACGCTCGCCAACTTCCGGGCAGTGATTGGGGATCCCCGAATCGCGCGGTACATGCTGAACAGCGTGTTCGTGTCCGGAAGCACAAGTGTTGCGACGACTCTCATCTGCGCATACGCGGGTTACAGCTTCTCGAAGTACCGGTATCCGGGGCGTCGCCCGCTCATGTTCGTCGTGATGACATCACAGATGTTCCCGTTTGCCGTCCTGCTGTTGACGATCTACGTGATGATGCGGTTCCTCGGGCTCCTCGATCGCTATATGGCGCTCGTGCTCTCCTATGTCACATTCACCCTCCCGGTGGGTACGTGGACGCTGAAGTCGTTCTTCGACCACATGCCGGATAGCCTGATCGAGTCAGCCAAGATAGACGGAGCGTCACGGGTCAGTATCCTCCATCGGATCATCCTCCCCCTCACGATTCCGGGAATGATATCCGTTGCAGTATACGGGTTCGTGTGGAGTTGGAACGACCTTCTCTATGCTCTCACGCTTATCACATCACCAGAACGGCGAACGCTGGCTCCTGGGCTGGTGATGACGTACATGGGAGAGTTCCAGAGACACTGGGCTACGATGATGGCGGCATCGGTGTGGGTATCGGTACCGGTCACCGTAGGTTTCGTGCTCCTGCAACGATTCTTCGTCCAGGGGCTTACCGCCGGCGCGTTGAAAGGGTGAGATGGTGCCGGCCGGAAACCGGCTTCCCGCGCCGCGTGGCCGGGAGATAACGAAGGCCAGCGGTGTGCCGGCGGTTACGGGCTGCATGAGAGCCAAGAATCGAAATGGGACGACAAGGATAACACTATGATCGAACAACGAGGTTTGGAGCTGCCGCGGGCGCCTGAGACGAAGCAGCTGGCGTGCGACCTGTGTATCGTCGGCGGCGGCTTGGCGGGAACCTGCGGCGCAATCACCGCGGCTCGTGCAGGGCTTGCGGTCGTTCTGATCCAAGACCGTCCAGTCTTGGGCGGCAACTCATCGAGTGAGGTGCGCCTCTGGGCTCTCGGGGCGTCGGCCCACAACCACAATAACAACCGGTGGGCGCGGGAAGGTGGCGTGATCGACGAGCTGCTCGTTGAGAATATGCACCGGAACCCCGAAGGCAATCCCATC
>PWGF01000383.1 GCA_003554375.1 Spirochaetaceae bacterium | reverse complement strand
AGAGCTCGGTTTCCGAGAATCTTTCCCCCCCATGGCGTTCGAGAACGGTGTAGACTCCGGTCTCGGTGCGCTGAAGCCCTAAGGAATACAGAGCCTCCGCGTGAGCGTCGTAGGCCAGTGAGAATACGTAGAACGCGCGCGTGTCCAACCCTACGGTTTCGCCGGTATCAACGTCCACGCGTACAAGTGCCCGAGCAATCGAGCCTCCGGCATTCCGTCCGATGATTATCTCATCGTCTCGAGAGTAGAGTGCGGTCAGCGTGCCGCCGATTTGCACCTCGTGTTCCACAGCGTTGAGATCCGAATCGAGCACATAGACGATTCCGTCATCTCCGGTGACCGTGAGCCGCCCATCGGCCAGCGTGACCGATCGGAACGCGGATGGAGCGTCGGGAGGAAGCTGCTCGAGAGTCCGTCGTTCCGGAATGGCGCGGTATACCGCCCCTGTGCTGTTGCTCCATATGATCAGGTTCCCATCGGGAAGCGCCTCCATCTGTGCGTCCGGCGGTAAGCCTTCATGCCAATGGTGCTCTTCCACATAGGAGATCTGGCGCTCTGCAGCAGTAGCGCGTCGCGTTACCCGAGCGATCGGATCAACGATGCCGAGCTCGGTCCTTCCTGGGCGGAGCGTGGGAACCTCGTTATCAGGCGCAACGCGGGAGACGAACAATGAGAAGAGGCTTCTGCCGCGGTCGTCCTGACCGATGTTCACGCTCCAGCCAGACCACGCTGGGGCTGCTTCTTCGATTTCCTCAGCTCGCTGGAACCCCGAGCTGCGCGTCCGATCGGTGCGAGGTTCCTCATCGAGATCATTGTGCTCCTTCGCACGCATGTCTTGGTCAGAGTCATCAGTTCCCGGCAGATTCGGGAGCATCGGGGGATCGTCGAGGCCGTCGAAGGCAGGGGCGTCGGACTCCGGCGCCGTCGGCGAGAGATCCTCCTCGGTCTCCGGATCGAGGCGCGCTTCGTCGGGGACTTGGTCTTCGTCGGCCTCCTCCGATGCTGCCGCTCGGCGGAGCTCCACAAGGCGCTGCTCTTGGTCAGAACCAAAGTCTGCGCCGGGTTGGTAGTAGTGGTGCGGCAGATCGGCAACACGGGTCGGAGCAGCGTCGCGTGGAACGTGGCTGGGCTGGAAAAAGTCGCTTTCGAGCGCCCGGAGCCGCCCTTCTCCGCTGAGGACATGCAGTACCTGATTGCCGTATGAGACGGCCCGCACGCCGCGAAGCGTGTTCTCGGCGAAAATGGCCGGCTCTCCCGAGGCCCCGGCGTACCGAGCGATAGTCCCTTGTTCTCCGCCCACGAATAGATCCCCTGCGGCATAAGCAACAATCTCGGCTTCATCAATTCCGGGAGCGGAGAGGGGAGAGCCTTCTGATAGCCTTTGGTCTATCAGCCGGAAACGCCGGATAGCCGCAGCGCCGTCCTCGTCGTGGACAAGGGCCGATATTTCATTTCGCTCGTGGCTTACTGCGAAGCTACGGAGACCCGGTATGGACTCGGTAGCGATGACGTTACCCTCAACCACGTCCACAACCAAAAGGTCGTTTCCGTGCAGGCCGACTGCATAGCGGGCGTTCGGCATCAAGGTAAGCTCCTCAATATCTGCGCGGGTACGCGCCCTTTGCACGACGGATTTGTCGTTGAGGTCAAGATACGTGATGGTCCCGTTGGCCGTGTTGTACGTCATGATGGTATTCTCACTGGAGCCTACCGAGACAAACGTCACAATGCCGAGTCCGCCAGGTACGAGGTCCAGCTCCTCCCCGGTGTCCGGATCCACCGTACGCACGCTGTCGAAGGCGGTCTTTGTGTAGACGAGAAACGAGCCTTGAGGGCTATAGGTCATATGGCGCGGTACTTCCGAGACTTCCCTGAAGAACCGTTCCTGAGCGTTCCGTACATCCCACAACGATAGGCGGAATGCATTTGGGGTCTCCGTCACCACTGCAATCTCCGGTTTGTCCGGCCGGACGGTGATAGAGCGAACCGGCCGGTGCGAAACTTGGATATTCCTATGCAGCTCTCGGTTTTGCAGATCCCAGACGCGTACGGCGCCGTCTCTTCCGCCGGTGAAGAGGAATTCCTGGCCGGAGTCGTAGGCCGTAGCGGTTATCGAGGAAGTATGGCTTGTGTTCACGATCAGACGTTCGTCTGCCGCGGCGTCTCGGGCGAAGGGACCGAGCAAGCTGATTGCCATAGCTGCAAGAAAAGTGATCGTTGGGAGCCAGCTCTTCATGGTTACCGTCCCGTTCATCGTTACCGTCCTGCCAGGAAGATGAAATCACTCATCAACGCGAATACGATAAGAGCCAGAATCATGAGACCGCCTACCATCTGGTATCGCTGGATAGCGCGCGGTGATAACGGCTTGCGCCGCACTCCTTCTACCAGGTTCATGAGTATCTGTCCCCCGTCCAGCACGGGAATAGGCAGGAGATTCATAAAAAAGAGGATAACGCTCAGCAAGCTGAGGAAGTTGAAAAGGGATGAGAAACCGGCTCCTACTCCCGCCTGGAACCCCTGTTGCGCTACCTCACCTGTAAAGTACACGATTCTGACCGGTCCCGCAACGGCTTGGCTCAAGTCTACACCGCGGAAGAGTAACCCGATTCCCTGCACTGTGAGAGCCAGCGTCTCCCACGTTTCGGAGACACCTTGAACCAGCGCCCCTGCCGGGGAAAGAGACGGGGAACTCTGCGTGATTGTTTCAAATGACACGCCTAAACGAGCTTCACCGGTCTCCCCGGTATCCGGTGCGACGTTAGTCTCACGGATCTCACCGTTGCGCTCATATACAACGTGGAGATTCGATCCGCCTGCCCGTACGGCATCCTGCAAGGCGATTGAGTGGTCGATCCCGCGTCCGTCGATCTCCAGGATCCGATCCCCCGGGCGCAAACCGGCTACTGAGGCCGGGCCGTCAACCCCCGCCAGCACCGGGGGAATCCAGGGATAGACCCCAAGCAGACCTGCGCCGGTCTGACGATCCAGCTTCGGCACGACGGTGATGAAGAGCTCCTCACCGTTCCGTTGGACCGTGAGCTCCAGTTCTTCCCGGGGGCTCGCAGCTACCTTCTGTTGTATGTTGCGGAAATTCTCTACCGGCTCTGCATTGATGGCGATGATCCGGTCGCCGGTCTCGAGACCCGCCTCCTCAGCCGGTGACTTCTCGTTCTCCACAGCGGCATCTGAAGCCAGAACGATGCGGTTTTCGTGCGTTTCGAAGCTGAAACCGGCGTACCAGATGATCGAAAGGACCAGAATCGCGAAAATCAAATTCACGAGCGGCCCGGAGACGAGAATAGCGACCCGCTTCCAGACCGGCGCGGTGTAGAATGATCCCGTTTCCTGAGGAATGCGGGCGGAGCCGGTTTCCAGCGCCTTCTGGAATGCGGTCTCCCCCTTCAGCTTGCAGTATCCGCCTAGCGGCAACACGCTGAGCCGGTATTCGGTTCCTTTGTAGGTTCGGGTCAACAGCCGGGGGCCCCACCCGATGGAGAAAGCTTCTACCTCCACCCCGGTGAGCTTCGCGGCCACCATGTGGCCCGCCTCGTGTACGGTAACAACGATTCCGAGTCCAATCAGCCCAAGAACTATTATCAGAAACATAGCGGTTCCTTACGTTGGGTCAAGACGGCAGAAGAAGCTGCCGAGCGTTGCTGCCGGCCGTCACGGCATGGGAGGCCCGAGAGGGCGTCCGCGGTCGGCCGGCCGTCAGAGGAAAAGGAGGTGATAGAGGCCGTAGAAGAACGGCGCAACGAACACCGGAGAATCAATCGAATCAAGGAGACCACCTCGTCCTGGGATAACGTTACCCGAGTCCTTCACTGCAGCCGAGCGCTTGAGCGACGACTCCGCGAGGTCACCAAATACGGTGGCCACACCGATCCCCAACCCGGCCACTACCGGTCGCCATAGCGCACCGGGGAAAGCTGTCGGAAGCAGAGCCGCTGCCACAACCAACACCACCGGTGAGGTGACAACCCCGCCGATGAAGCCGGCCCGCGTCTTCCCAGGGCTTACCGCGACCAAGCCGCTCCGTTTGCCGAACAGACGCCCTGCGACATAAGCCATTGTATCATTAAGATAAACAGAACAGAGGAATACGACGATAACAGAAGTCGCCTCCGGAACCGAAGTCATGTAGATTATGTATACCAGCGGGAGCCCCGGGTACAACAGCGTTACCATGTGGGCGCCTACTGAGGGTAGTGAGTAACGTAGGCTTGATTTGGTGGGACGGAGCGCCTGCCCGGCCAGCACAAGCGCAAGCGCACCCGTAATCACGCTGGGAATCGCTGTGCCGGCTACGACACCTTGCACATGGAGCAGCGCCACAGTCGGAAGGAGCGCGGCCAGCACGAGGCGCGCCACCGCTTCACCACGGTACGAGAAGCAATACCGAGGGAAAAGCCCGGCCGTCTCCCATCCGGCTCCGGCGGAAGCCACAACGGCGATGAGCGAGAACAAGAGGTGGCTTCGAAAGGGGGCCAAGATGACCGATGCCAGTAACAGGGGAACCCCAACGGAGAATACGATAACCCGGACGGTGAAGTTACTCATCTGCCGGCTTGTCTCCGCCGAAGGTTCTCCGTCGGCTCTGGAAGACGCGAATCGCTTCGTTGAAATCTTGCGCGCTCCACTCCGGCCAGAGCGTATCGACGAAAACCAATTCTGCATATGCTGCCTGCCATAAGAGGAAATTGCTTACTCGTTGTCGATCGCCGGTTCGGATGAGAAGGTCGACATCCGGCATATCAGGCTGATCCAGGTGATGTGCCAGCGTCTCTTCCGATAGGTACTCAAGGGTGTTTCCCTGCTCCAGGAATCTTCTCACCGCCCGGACAATTTCACTCCGGCCGCCATAGTTAACGGCCAGATTCACCGTTATGCCGGCGTGCTCACGCGTTTCACGGGCCGTGTTGCGAATGTGCTCTTGCGTCTCAGGTGGAAGCCCCTCAAGTTGTCCGCTGTGAACGACCCTTACCTCGTACTCGCGATAGAACTCCTGTTCGTCACGCAGCCGTGCAACAAGGCTCATGAGATGGTGTACTTCGGCTGAGCTTCTGCGCCAGTTCTCGGTGGAGAACGTGAAGAGGGAGATATACGGGATCCCGAGCTCCCGAGCGGCGCGAACGCTCTCCTTGGCGGCAGTCAGTCCCCGATCGTGGCCCTGCCAAGTAGGGGTCCCAAGCCGGGAAGCCCAGCGGCGGTTTCCGTCCATGATGATCGCCACGTGGCGAGGAAGCCTCCGTTCGTCAGTGTCGATCTGCGCCCCCGTTCCCATTATACCTCGAGGATCTCCTTCTCCTTTGCCTCGAGAAGGTCGTTTATCTCAGAGATATGCCTGTCGGTAAGGCTCTGGATATCGTCCTCCAGCCGCTTCTGCTCGTCCTCGCTAATGTCCCCGTTCTTTTGCTGTTTCTTGAGATCGTCCTTGGCGTCTCTTCGGACGTTGCGTACGGCTACCCGGGCTTGATCCGCCATGTTCTTGGCGAGCTTCACGTAGTCCTTTCGCCGTTCTTCGGTAAGCGGCGGAATGTTGATCCGAATCACTTTCCCGTCGTTGCTTGGGTTCAGCGAGAGTTCGGACTTCTGAATGGCCTTTTCGATTTCGTTGATGGCGCTCTTATCCCACGGCTGGATCACCACCAAGCGCGCCTCGGGAACGCTGATCGTGGCGAGCTGGTTCAACGGCGTCGGGTTCCCGTAGTAGTCCACCTTGATCTTCTCGAATAGCGCCGAAGATGCCCTGCCGGTGCGGATTGTATTGAACTCATCCTCCAAGGAGCGCAACGTTTTCTGCATCTTGTCGTCGACTTCTTTCGTGATATCGTCGGCCATGTACCACCTCCCATAGTGAATGAAGCGCCTTTCTAACGACAGCGCATCGGGCCTTGTCTTGGTTGCCTCGCGGCCATTCGTTGCAGCGTCGTAGCCCTTCGGCCGATACGCGCCGCCGACCCTATCGCCGAGCACAGCGCCCCGGATACGCGAATCGTGCGCCTCTTGCCGGCGCAACTCCCGGCGCCCTGCAACGCGATGCGGGTTCTCTGCACCGAGGCCGAGAGGACGGGAGGAACTCGCGGTTTCTTCCCGCCCCTCACACCTCAGCATACTACGATAGATCCTCGCCCGCCATATAGTATCGGTAATCCTTGACGGTTACGGTGCCCCCGGCTTCGTTTCCGACCTCCTTTGCCACAGCTTCTACCGTGCGCTTATCGTCTTTCACGAAGCTCTGCTGGAGAAGACAGATTTCGCTGAAGTGCTTCTTGAGTTTCCCGGTGACGATTCCGTCTAACACTTTCTCAGGTTTTCCGAGTTTCTGCGCCTGGGCCCGGAAAACTTGACGCTGCTCCTCCACGTATTCCTTTGGAACCGTTTGATCGTTCAAGAACTGAGGACGAAAGGCGGCTACGTGGAGCGCGCAGTCGAATGCGAACTGTTTGACGGTAGCGTTCTCCAACAGCTCCGGATTGTCCACGCCGATCTTGGCGAGTACGCCGATTGAGCCGGCATCCCCGTGGATGTAGTCTACAATCAGCTCATGGTCATCGGCGGACATGAGTTCCAGCCGGCGTATCCCCATGTTCTCCTTGATCGTGCTCACCGCCTCCTTCACCTTCGCCTGGAGCTCGTCGGCGTCAGGACCAAGGTTGTGCTCAACGGCTTCGGTCACGATCGCCTCGCCCATGGCCTGGAACTTGTCATTCCGGGCGACGAAGTCCGTTTCGCACGACAACTCCAGGATTCCGGCTTTCTTCCCGTGAACCTTGGTGAAGATGCGTCCCTCGTCCGTTGCGCGACCCTGCCGTTTCGCCGCCGCCGCGAGGCCAAGTTCCTTCAAGATACGCTCTGCCTTGTCGAAGTCTCCTTCGGCCTCTAGGAGAGCCTTCTTGCATTCCATCATCCCCGCCCCGGTCTTGTCACGGAGCTTCTTCACGTTGCTCGCACTAACTGCCACGTTCTTGCCTCTCTTGTTTCCAAAGTTCTCTAAAGTGTTCTCGTTTCACGCGGGGGCCTCGTGAGGAGTGCCCCCGTTCGATTCCCGTTGGTCTTTGATCCGCTGCGGCGTTGTCATGCCGACCGGCGCTGTCATGTCGACAGGAGGAAGGCTCCCCGTGTTCGGAAGAGCGTGCTCCGCAGCTGGATATGGCCTTGGCGGCTCCGAGCGTTTCCCTTGACGCGTCCTCTGCCGAAACGCCGGATAGCCTCGAATCGGCGGAGACGCTTGCGGGTGTACCGTCCACGCTCTCCTCTTCGTCGCCGACGGT